>JAJNBR010000102.1 GCA_021156265.1 Flavipsychrobacter sp. | reverse complement strand
TTTATCATCGATATCCTGTCCACGTCTTCGCAGAGATTTCGCCAATCGCGCATCAATGCGCAAACGTAATTCATGCAGCAATCTTCAAATTCATCCACCGTCACGTCACCGGTATTGGCGTTACTTTCTAGTCGATATTTTTCTAGCGTTTCCAGGAATCCTCTATGATAGGCCCGCACGACGGTAAAATCCTCCATCTCCAGCTTTATAGTGTACAGACCTTTAAGTTTCAACTTCTCAAAAGCAGTCAATGGCTGCGTAACTGTCAGTTCACCTTTTTTCAGATCATAGTAAACAGGTGGTTTGGCGTATTCGTTGTCATTGGTCAAAAACCATACATTTCTCAGCCCCGGCACCTGGTCTATCAACAGTTTGCGGTAATCGGCAATTGTTACCGGATGCGAGGTCAAAATTTTCTTCGCACTGAAGAAGGAGCCGGTTTTAGACGGAGCCGCTTTACCGGAATCAGTGAGCAGGTCGGCGATATTGAATGAAGTACGGTATCCAAGATCTGTCAGTGCATAACACAACAGCTCAAGCATGGTCACACCCGGATCATGGACGTTGTAGTCCGTCCATATCTTACCCGATAACTTTTGCAAGTATTCGAT
Organism: Flavipsychrobacter sp.; assembly: GCA_021156265.1. Taxonomy (GTDB): domain Bacteria; phylum Bacteroidota; class Bacteroidia; order Chitinophagales; family Chitinophagaceae; genus Polluticoccus. The sequence continues at coordinate 8,691 of JAJNBR010000102.1, read as the reverse complement.
GCCCGTTTGCCGCAACAATTCGTAATCCTGCGGAGGAAGGCGCTTAGGGACAGCCGGTATTTTAGGTGTTTCGGTTGCTAACATGTTGCGTTGGTATTCACAATATGGTTTTCAAATGATACGGATGTAATGATGCTGCTTTCCTTATCGGCCATTATCAGCTCAGTACATTTTACATTACTGCTGGTCTTGATCACTTCGAAGTTGGTCACGTAATCTATATATGGCCGCTCCTCTATAAAATCTATTATTTGCGACTGGTATATCCTTCCCTCAAACGATACTTGCCTGCTGCTATCTACACTCCACGGCGCAATGAAACCTGCCAGGTCTTTTTTCAACTGGTTGCTGTAATAGGCTTCATCGCCGTACTCGGGCCGTATCTTAACATCGCAGATGATCTGCAATGGCTCGTATTGCGGGTTGATGATGTCTATATGTGCAAATGCCGAGGTAAGGGTTGCCATATACTCTTTCACCAATTCTATTACTGATTTACTCACGCGTGGCTGCAAGGCATTCTGAAAATTCACATTGGCAGGATTGGGCAGCAACACCAGCAACACGTTGCCCGTTACATATTCAGACTGAGTGTTGCTATGCGATATACATTTCACTTTGAAGATCGATGGAAACTTCTCCAGCACCAGTCGCTCATAATCCCAGATACCCCATGCACGTCCCTTATGACGCAGCCTTTCACTGACACGCGTATAATAACTTCCACCAACCTCTTCCGGCCTGCCGTCGTACGAGGCATAAGGCTGTGTGACTTTCTTGATGCCCGTAATCCTGCTTTCCAGTTTTGTGATAGCCCCGGCCGGCAATGCCTTCAAAAGCCGCGCAGGGTCATTGTCCCTTTTATCATACACGGCTTCTATCGCCTGTGTTTCAATCCCGATAATATAGGGATAAGCGCTGCTATCTTTAGGAACTGCCCCTTTTAGCCATACCAGTCCGTCGGTTAAAATATTATGTGTTGAAATAGCGCCTGAAGGAATATTGAATTTGATAAAACCGGTTGTAGAAAAATTGAGAGTCGTATTCTTGATGATCTGTTCGCTGCCAAACGACTGCCAGTTATTACCATCCAGGTAACTCCATGTTATCTTGTTGTCTTCGTTTATTTCTTTATCCAGGTCGCCCGTATCGTTGTGTAATTGAAAAAATACACTAACCACCTGCGATGTATTTACCCCGCTCAAACCGATCAGCAAATTACCTTCGTCACTATAGTCAGGAATAAGCGTGTCAAGCGAATCTTCCAGTTTTTCTACACCAAACGGGTGCAGGTGAAACAAAGCATGTTCATCGAGGTCTATAGTTGCTTGTGCCACATAGTCGATGTGCAGCGAGTTGAATTCAGGAGTATAAGGAAAATTGGGCAGCGGCGTTGCAGGAGTATCGGTCTTGGCAATGGCAGCAGCGGTCAATAACTTCGGGTAATAGGCATGCCCGAAGTCATACCCGAGTTCAATTTTTATAAAGCCCCACCTGCTGTTGACCGCGTAGTTTTTCGGCTGGTTGTATTCATAGTCGCTCTTCAGCGCATTTGACTTGGGCTTGAAAGTGTTTGTCGTTTCTTTCTTCGTATTGTCCTGGTAATGTGCATTATCGTTTAACGGCAGGTTTTTCCAGGTGCCGTCATCCAGTATCGAAACTTTGCCCGGCGGATGGCCTTGCTGGAACATTTTCATTTTGCTCGCCGATGTGCGCCACTGATCCAGGAACACGTCACCCGCATCACCATATTCAGCATAGTGCTTCTTCATATTCCCGGGAATACCTTTCCAGTTCATGGAAATGTGGAAAGACTTGAGGTATTTGTTGAACGCCTCGTAATTGCCGATGTAGAGGGTAGATTTATACTTTACAGGCTGTGAGCCGAACGGAAAGAAAGGTTTTGCAGGATCGAGCACCCCGCCATCGTTCTGGATGATCAGGCTTCTTAAGCCCGCCACGTTCACAGTTAGTTTTATAGATGATACGGGAACACTTTTCAATATCGTATAGGCATCTCCAAATTCCGCTTCATTACTATTATCCAGTGTAATGCGAATAACCGGGTGTGTTGCAGTGAAACCTGCCTTGTGTATTGCTTCATTGTAAGGTACCATGGCTGGATCGCCCGGATCAAGTTTTACCAACAGGTATTGCAGGCTATCGCTACTATTATTGTCGAGGCCAGGTAACTTATCGACCTCTGCCTTTTGCCATCCTTTTGCGGACGTATATTCTGCTATCAACGCCTCGCGTTTCAGGTTGTTGATGCCTTGCAATTCAAGCGTCACCCTTCTTTTAGCTTCAGGTAAATTCAGCAAAGGCGAAGCAAAGGCAAAACCCAGTTGCACTTCAGCATTTTCCGTAGAACCAAAGGCACGCCAGCTTTTGATCTCACCAGTTGGATCAACAATATTTTCTGTTAAGGCATTAGCAGCACCAAAAATATTTACCACCTCATCGCTCTCTTTCTTAACAAAAACGGTCTTGACCTCGGCAACCTTTGCTTTATTGACAACAAGGTCATCGTTGGTTTTAAAATAGACCGGCTTACCTGTATCGTCCTTGCCTGCCAGCAACACCGTTCCAGCGGGGACGTTAGCCTGTGCTGTATTTTTTTCAGGTTCGAAAAGCACGGCTACTTTATCGGGCTCTTCCGCCAGTGGATACAGTCGAAGAATGTCTTTATAATAAAAATCAAGTTGCTTTTCCGTAAGGCCGTTCAATTGGATCTGGGAAAAGCCATACAACTTCAGAAAAGCTATGAACAGGCCAATATGCGGACTTGTGGCGCCTTTATCTTCTAATTCTTTGAATGAACTGAATCTTAGCTCATTGGTCTGGTAATCGTAAACTTCTTCAAAAAATTGGGTCCAGTCGCCATCCTGCAGGTTCTGATCATTATAGTAGATCACACACTCTGCAAATCGCGCAGCCTGCACTAACAGTTCTTCTGTAGTACGTTCATCCAGCTTCACATAATCGGGCGACAAGGCAGCAGGATACCTTTCAAACTGGTAAGTTCCTTCACGCTGAAGAGGGTGTGGTATGTTGCATGATTCGCCCATCAAATATTAGTGCCTTCATTTAAGTAAAAAGGATAAACCAGGTTGTGCCGGGTGTTTGTTGCCCGTATCGTATATTCAACCGAAATGATCACAAGGCCTTCCGTCTCCGATGGTGTCAGTGTTACTTTTTCGGGTTTTATCCTGGGTTCGAAATAATAGATGGCAGTAAACACCAGATCTTTTATATACGTCTGCAGCGAAACGGTCAGTGGCTCAAATAATATCTCGTCCAGGTTGCAACCATACTTGGGTTGCAGAAATCGCTCGCCTACTCTTGTAGAGAGCAATACTTCCATACTGTTTTTTATATCTGCTTCGTCGGCTATCATCAAAACACCACGTGTGGGCTTTGAGAACTGCGGGGGAAAACTCCAGCCGCTGCCAAAAAAAGATTTTGTCTCCTCCATTGTTTATCCTCCTATAGTTACCGTGGGGCATCCAACTGCCGCCATTGCTCCACAAATGCATGTATCCGATGTACGAATAGCCGGCCTGCCGCCGATCATCACGGTTGTACTTCCCATGATAAATGGCGTCGCCGTAACATGACCTGTGTTAGGCGGGATCACGCATATATGGTTATCGCCAACTACGACTGCCGGTTGACCACCTATGAGCACTGTTGCTACGCCCGGACCAATGATAGTTCCGCCATGTGTGGTTACATCTCCTACTCGTGCTGCTAGTGGCATTGTGCTTTAATTAATACTTACCAATGAACCTTTTATCTCTGTCATCCCACTCGAGCTCAAAGCTGAACTTGAAGAACCTTCGCCCTTCAGGCTGATGCTTGCTTTTATCTCGATATTCATTCCTTCAATTTTTATATCACCGGCGGCTTTCACTTTTACATCTTTCGCACTTTCCATCGTTATGCCCTCGGTATCCATTTTTATGCTGTTGCCGTTCTGGTCGGCCAACTCAATGCCCTTCGCGTCATCGCTAATAGTGATCTTGTTGCCGCCGGGCGTTTCTACAGTGATGCTTTTTTTCTCATCGTCGAAGATCAGTTTCATCTTTTCCCTCGTTACAAAACCTTTTTGATGGTTCTCATCGGCTGCCTGCAATGGTGCAGGAAGCTTGCTGCTATTCAGCATGCCAAGCACTATCGCATTGCGGGGGTCGTCGTTCAAAAACCCAACCACCACTTCATCTCCTATCTCCGGTCGAAAAAAGCTACCGCGCTCTTTGCCGGCATCAAGACAAGCTACACGAGCCCAAACTGCCTCATCACTTTCTGACAACCCTGGTATTTTCAGCAATATGCGATCCTCACCCTTGGGATCATCTTTGAGCTGGGCTACCACACCGATCTGTAAGCCACTTATCGAAGGAAGCAAGCCCCCGGCCGGCGCAGCTGCTATATCTGTATACAGTTCGGCATGCGTGGCATAACTCATTCCGAACTGTATGTCGGTTTCCCATTTGCCATGCGTTATAAAATGCCGCACTCCCGATACAAAAGCTTTACCGTTAAAACGCTCTCCCACCCCATTAAGCTTCACTACGTCTCCAGGCTGTATCGCTGCAAAACCAATACACCGTGCCCGCCCCTTTATTTTTGCAAGCTTTGTTCTTGCGGCCTTGGCATCGGCGACAATCTTTATTTCCGCGCTCTCCAGCTGGTTAGGAAGGCTTATGTTCAGTTCAGGGTCGCCAATAGCGCCGCTTATATCAGTACTTGACAAATTACCTTCTTCAGCCAACGAGCTAGTTCCTTCCTCTTCTTGCAGCTGCTGGTCGGCAGCGCTCCATGTTTTCACTTTCCATTCTTTATAGCTCGTTCGCGCATCGAGTTCCGCCTCAAACTCAAGTATAGAGCTGCCGTAAAATAATTCCAGCACCGCATCGGGGCTGAGATCCGGTTTTTTTACTGTGATCTTTTCGTTCTCGTTGATCACCACCAGACCATTCATCTCAGCGCGCATCACTGTAAAATCCCAATCTGTAGCGTTGTATTGTAGCAGGTGCTCATGCGTCACCGTAGTGTCTTCAACTTCTTTTTTCTGGCTGTATTCATCGAGTATAGTACTTATCGCATCGCTGTCTTTGCTGTCCGCAAACAGTCTGCTGTTTCGGGATAGCCCCATTTTAAAACAATCATGTTTCAGTGTGAGGATCAGCGCTGGTGTATCACTTTGTATCACTTTAATGGCATGCTTAACGATGGTGCCCTTGAAGATCGTTTCTTCCTGCTGGTGGTAGCCCGCATGTATCTCTATCACTGCACCCGGAACAAAATCAGGTTTATCGCTGAGCGGGAAAGTTTCTTGCGAAACGTCGCCGTCAAGAAAGATTATTTCAGCCTCACTTATCCTGTTCACAGCCTTCGAAACAGAAATCGCCATCACCTGGTAAGTAGTGGGAATAGCCTCCCCGTCCAACAATATAGTGTATGTTGGCAGGTCGCTGTTGGCAGGGGTAGGTACTAATCGATTACTGTTCTCAGGCATTTTTTGTTGTTTTTTCTAAAGGCGGAAAGAACACATCGGTTCCTGTAGCCACGCGCCTGAAACTATTCAGGCCATTCACCCTGGCAACATCCAGGTAATAGCTATTGCTGTCATAAATTGAGTACGAAACACTAACCAACCGTTCCGTCTGTTTTATGGTGCGTTTATGCGTCAGATCGGGCGAACTTTTACTGTTGACCATCTCACTGAGTTCCTGGTCTACACAACTTGTTAGCGCTATCGTGACCTTGGCGCGGAGTGGTGTTCCGTCTGCCTTGAACAATGTGTAGTTCACGTCCACTGTTTTCATCACTGTCTTCAGCAACACAGCGCCATAGCGTACCATAATATAATTGGGCGCATGGGTAGTTCCGTTGTAGGTATATACCACCTTCAAAAACTTCTCTACCTCCTCCGGCACGTTCTTCTTATCGGCAGTCACGGCACCAGTGCCATCAATGATAAACTCGAACTGAAAGTCCTGCGGCTTTATTTTCTTAAACCGCATTTCGCTGGTGGTAGAGCCATTGCCCTGCGATTCTTCTCTATCCACCTGCAACTTCACTGCTATTGCGGCAGGGTTGAACATAACCTCGTACTCACCGGCCTCGGTGTTTTTCTCCGAAAAGTCTATCGCCTTATAAGCAGTAAACTTCAGCTTGGTCAGTTGTCCGTTCTCTAATGAAGAAGCCATATCCTTTATCGTTCGTTGATGTTCCTGATCTTTCGCAATACTTCGTCAACTATTTTTTGCACTGCTTTTTCGTCCACCTGACCACCACCACTGCCCGCAGCAGGAGTGGCCTGCTGCTGTGCAGTTTCATCAATGGTAGCTTTTATTACGAGCTCTCTGATCTCAATAGGCATATATAACTCAGGTTAGTGAAGCCATTCGTTCCGACCGCTGGTAGGCCAGTTCTAAAATTTCAATTACAAAAGAATTATCTGTGGCCTTCAGATCTGATATATTCCATTTTACCGGGTATACACCATTGAACTTCCAGGCTGCGGACGGTTCATGCTTTTCGTTCAGCAGTGTTACCTGCATATCGCAAAGCTTAAAGTCAAAATTGTATATCGCATTACGCACCCAGTCATTAAGCGGTGAAGACTGGGTAGTGGGCATACCACGCTTCAGAACAAGGTTCGGAAACTTAGCGCGTACAGGTAGTTTATAAACAAACCTGTTCTCGCCGCCTTCAACCAGTTCCTCTGCCGTCAGCTCCACGTTCAGCCCCGTCACTTCCTGGAAACGCGTGTCGATCTCGGCTTCGCTATCCAGCCCATCAAACACTACTTTAAAATGAAAGCCCGGCGATGGATATATTGCTCCTGTGGCCATTTGTCATTACGGCTTTGAAACGGTGATACCTTCGTGTGCCACTTCGAGCGTTTCGATGGACACCTCGTTACCTGTTGCTTTCAAAGCGCCGCCATCCACTTTTACAGGAAACGCATTGCGCACTTTCCAAACCACTACCGGCTCGTGCTTTTCATTCAGCAGCGAAATGGTGATATCCCTGCGCTCGATCTTGTTCAGCTGCGCCGTGTTCCACCACTGGAACATCTCATTATCGCCGGATATAACACCACGTTTCAGAGTAATGTTGCCATACTTCTGCATGCCCGGCATTTTAATGGTGGAATAATCAGGGCTTAAGCCATCCCGGTATTCTATTACCTGCGTCTCCACATTTAGGCCCGATACTTCGGTAAAACCCAGGTTTGTTCCTCCCCATTCAACGCGAAAGTGAAAAGCAGGAAGCGGATATTGTGTTGCCATTGTAGTAAGGTTATTTCGTTTGAAAATGTTGTGTTAGAAAATGATTACGATTGCTGCAGCTTGTGCGAGAACTTAAGCACAACAAACTCTGCAGGACGCACAGCAGCCAGGGCTATCTCCACATTCAAATATCCATTGAGAATATCCTGGGCAGTCATGGTAATACCCAAACCACACTTTACAATGTACGCGTGCTCAGGTTTTGCTCCTGCTAACGCACCACGACGCCAAAGATTATTTAAGAAATTTTCTATCTGCGCTTTAATACGAAGCCAGGTATTGGCATCGTTAGGCTCAAATACTGCCCATGAAGTAGACTTTTTGCAGCTCTCTTCAACAAAGTTGAAGAAACGTCTTACTGGCACATAACGCCATTCGTTGTCGTTGCCGGCAAGTGTTCTCGAGCCCCATACCAACACACCTTTGCCATAGAATGGACGGACTGCATTGATCGACTTACCCGCATTGGCATCTATGTTCATGCCTTCCTGTGTCTTATCGTCTATGAACGTATCTACACCTGACACCGAGGATAAACTAACATTCGCAGGTGCTTTCCATACGCCCCTGTCCCGGTCAACCATTGCTATAACGCCTAATACTGCTCCACTTGGTGGCATAGTAGTCACCTTAGAGTTGAGCACCTTCAGTATGCTCTTGTAGCCTGGCACAAGGTTGATCATTGTCTTTTCGAGACTGGTCTCATAACCTTCTCCCAGCGATACGATAGTTGCCACTGCAGCTTTGAGCTCATTGTGAATGGTATTCAAAACAAACACCGCAGCATCCCTGCGTGAAGCTTCGGTGCCGCCCGCCGCAATAGGTTCTATACCGGGAGAAACTGCCATACCCTTCAAAATATTTCCGCCGTTAACTGATTTAAACTTTGCACTAACTCCGGCAAAGGTCAAACTACCGGGCGCGGGATCTTTAAGTTTGGTCGTCGAAAAAGCATCATTATCCAGGTCGATAAGATCTTGTAATATCGGCTTAACATTGATCTTCACGAAGTTCATTGTACTTGCCAGAAAATCAGGATGCTTAATAACGTCGGTTTTAACCAGAGCATCATTATTGTCAATGATCATTCCATCTACCTGCAGTGCGTAATGAAACAGATAATTAAAAACGGCTTTCAATTTGGTCATATTATCCTTGTCTGACGCATACGCGGCAGCAAGTGAATTATAAGCAGTAGCAGAATCTGTAGCTCCACCAATTGTTGCGTAGAACGTTTCTAACCCTGTTTCCAGGTTCTCATTATCCCCCGGTGTGCCGGTAATACCTACCAACGATTCGTAGTTGGTTATTTTGTCTTTAATCTTCACGCCGTCGCTATCGAGATCTGTGTCTTTAAAGAAATCCTTAAATTTCTTTGGAATACCTG
>JAJNBR010000101.1 GCA_021156265.1 Flavipsychrobacter sp. | reverse complement strand
CCTACAGGAGGCATCGGCTTCTTTGAATGCATCAACGACCAGCACGCTGCAAACTTTATATTCGATCATTGCAAACAATGGCTGACAGAGCGCGGCATGGAAGCGATGGACGGACCCATCAACTTCGGCGAACGCGAACGTTGGTGGGGCTTGCAGGTAGAAGGTTTCCAGGAGCCATTGTATTGCATGAATTACAACCCGCCTTATTACGAGCAACTCTTCAGGAACTATGGATTTGAAACCTACTTCAACCAGGTATGTTTCGGCATGAATGTCCAGGTCAGGTTATCCGATAAATTCTACCAGCGGCATGAAGAGCTATCGAAAGACCCGAACTACCGCGCTCAGCATATCAGGAAAAGCCAGCTCGATAAGTTTGCAAAGGACTTTACCTACATCTACAACAAAGCATTCGCCCTGCATGGCGCTGGAAAGTCGCTGGAAGAAAAGGTGGTGCGTAAGATGTTTGACAAGATGAAACCCGTGATGGATGAAAGCATTGTGTGGTTTACCTACTACAAGGATGAACCTATTGCTTTTTGGGTGAACCTGCCCGACCTGAACCAGTATTTCAAACACCTGAACGGCAAGTTTGGCCTGCTACAAAAACTGAAATTCCTTTGGCTGCAAAAGTTTGGCAAGTGTAACCGTTTCCTGGGTATCGCCTTCGGCATTATACCTGAGTTCCAGGGAAAGGGAATAGATGCTTTTATGGTGATAGAAGGAGCTAAAGTGATACAACCTGCCGCTAAGTACCAACGGTACGAAATGCAGTGGATAGGCGATTTCAATCCCAAAATGATCAATATTGCAGAAAGCATAGCTACCGAGCGCACCCGCATCCTGCAAACCATGCGCTACTTGTTCGACAGGAACAAAGAATTCAAACGTCACCCGATGTTAAACTTCTAATCCGTGGACAAAGAACAGAAACTATATACGAAGATCGGCACCAGCCTGGAAAATGCAGTAGAAAGCCAGATGTTTGGCAAGCCTTGCTTTAAGATAAACGGCAAGGCCTTTATCAGCTTTTTTCAAAACTGCCTGGTTTGCAAACTAACTGGCGATGAACATGCGGAAGCATTGAAGCTGAAAGGTGCGGTGTTGTTCGACCCATCGGGTAAAGGAAGGGCGATGAAGGAATGGGTGCAGCTACCTTACGAGTACAAGGCAAAATGGAAGGGTTATGCGCAGGCGGCGCTGGAGTATGTAAAAGGATAATTAAGAAATCATCTCTTTGATTCGCCACAGTAGCGAATCGTTCTTCTTCAGCACCAGATATAACTCACGCCTTCCACCAAAGCTGCGGAAGAATTTTTCAACGCCTGCATCCATACTACCTTCGAGGTCAAAGGTTTTGTTGCCGCGATGTTTTGCTTCTTTAATAGAATGCCAAAGCAAGGCCGTTATCGCACGATAACTGTCGCCGCCGGGCTTTTGTGCACCCATAAAATAATAGCTGGTGTCAGCATTCCAGACGTTCCATATCAGCGCTTGTATCTCGTCGTATTTCTTAGCTACCCACAATGTAGCACTGTTATGCTGACTGCATGCATCCATGAGTCTTTGCATGTCGGCCAACGTGTATGGCTGTCCCGCACCTTTACCTGTTAGCGTATGCTTTTGGTATTCGTACAACACTCCGAGATGTTCGGGTGAATCTGTTATCGCAAACTCCTTTTCAGCTGCACGAATATTCCGGCGCAGGCTCTCCTTCATATTCGACAAGATCTCTTGCTCGCTTTGCTGTACATCGAGAAGGAAGGTCTGCTGCACCTGAACCTGCATTCCCGCGTTCTTAAACAAACCTGCTTGTTTGATAGCCGGCTGCAGCGCGAGGTTCCAAACTTTCACCGCAGGCAGTTGTTTCAACATTGCCGAAATAGTGTCATGCTCAAAGCTATCACGGTTGCTTTCTTTCAGGTCGGCAGGAAAGGCAACAAAAGGTCCCTGGTATGGACTAAACTTTGTGTTGCGTAACAGTCCAACTCTGATACGCTTCGCTACTGCATAAGGCCAGACGCCCGATATGGTGTCACCATTCTTTTCAATGGCCGCGTCCCAGTCATCGCAGGTAGCATCCATCCACCAATCGCAAAGGAAAGGTGGCAGGTCATTATTGCGACGGCAGAAATTACGGTATTGTTCTTTGTTGGTCAAGCTATTTGAATTGCAAAACCCTTGCAGGTTGTATACGACGAATATACAACGATGGAAGCCACATACAAAGTATGCAGAGTATCAACGTACCTATATCGATAAGCGCCGCATCGTACCAAAAAATACGCACCGGCACCTGGCGCACATAATAAGTAGTTTCTGAGAGCTTGAGGAAACCGGTAGCTTGCTGCAGCAGGCAAAGACCAACGCCCAGTAGGTTACCTGCAAAAATGCCCATTGCGGCGATGAGGCCCGCGTAGTACAGGAAGATCATCTGCATGCTGCCCTGTGTCATGCCCTGCGCCTTGAATAAGCCCACCATGCGCGCATGCTCAACGATTAATATCAGGAGCGCTACCGCCAGGTTAATGATGGCCACTACCGCCATGATGATAATGATAATGCGGGCATTCACATCCTGCAATTGCAGCCAGTCGTAGATATTGGGAAATATCTCCGCCATAGTGTGCGTGGTGAGCGGGGCCTCGAGGTAGTTGTTAAATATCTGCATCGAAACCGTGTCGGAAGCTTCCTCTTTATCCAGCATCACCTGGTAACCATTGATATCATTCGCCCCCCAGCTGTTGATGCGCTGCAAGAGACGCAGGTCGCAGATACCGTACTCCTTGTCCACTTCATCCATACCGGTATGGAAGGTACCGGCCAGTTTTACCTTACGGATGCGCGGCAGCGTAGAACCCGGCTCCAGGAAATAAAGCTGCACGTCATCGCCTGTATTTACCTTCAGCCGGTTGGCCATGACAGTAGAGAGTAGTATCTCTTTAGAATAAGATGAATCTGAATAATCCAGCTTACCAGTCAGCGTTATCCCCTCAGGAAATTGGTAAGTGCTGTCTACTCCTTTAAGCTGTACGCCTTCCATCAGGTCGTTGCTATGGAGAATACCCGGACGTACGGCAAAAGCAGCTATACTTTGCACATGCGGCAGGCTCTTTATCTGCAACTCCAGTTTATGGTCGATCTTTATCGGGTCGGGGGTGATAATAGTACTGGCATTGGGTGTGAACGGTGTAATGTGAACATGCCCCCAGAAGCTGAACAACTTATCACGTATCTCGTGTTTAAAGCCGGTTATAAAGGCAACAGTAATGATCATCGTAGCCACGCTGAGGGCAGTGGCCACAATTGCAAGACGTATGATGAAGGCAGAGAACCCGTCTTTGCCCCGGAACATAAAACGCCTTGCTATGAAAAATGGTAAATTCATTGATCGCCGTCAAATATAATGCACTAGCTCAGATTACAACTACCACGCCAACAAAAGAAAAAGGGACCATCATTGATGGTCCCTTTTCAGTAAATCTAAGAACAAAGCTTAGTCCAGGGCAGTTGCGCTTTCTATCAGCACGCTTGCTTTGTTGTTCAGCACCTCTACGAAGCCGCCTGATATCTCATACAACTCGGTAGTGTTCTTGTCTTTTATGATCTTCATTTTACCCTTGCCCAGTGTAGCGATCATAGGTGCGTGCTTATCGAGTATCTCGAAAGAACCTTCGATGCCCGGCAGCTGCACACCAAATACGGTACCGCTGTAAACTTTATGCTCAGGTGTCAGAATGTCTAATTGCATTAAAATTAGTTTTTAGCTTGTTCCATCAGTTTCTTACCCTTAGCGATAGCATCATCGATGGTACCAACCAGGTTGAATGCTGCTTCAGGATATTCATCTACTTCACCATCCATGATCATGTTAAAGCCACGGATAGTTTCTTCGATCGGAACCAGTACGCCTTTCAGACCAGTGAACTGCTCGGCAACGTGGAACGGCTGAGACAGGAAGCGCTGTACTTTACGGGCACGTGATACCGTTTGTTTATCCTCTTCGCTCAGCTCATCCATACCGAGGATGGCGATGATGTCCTGAAGTTCTTTATAGCGCTGAAGGATCAGCTTCACACGGTTAGCAGTGTTGTAGTGTGCTTCACCCACGATCAGCGGAGTAAGGATACGCGATGTAGAATCCAGTGGATCTACCGCAGGGTAGATACCAAGATCCGCGATCTTACGGCTAAGTACGGTTGTCGCATCCAGGTGGGCAAAGGTTGTTGCCGGAGCCGGATCGGTCAAGTCATCCGCAGGTACGTAAACGGCCTGTACCGAAGTGATCGAACCGTTTTTAGTTGAAGTGATACGCTCTTGCATCAGACCCATTTCTGTAGCCAGAGTAGGCTGGTAACCCACGGCTGACGGCATACGACCCAGAAGGGCTGATACCTCAGAACCTGCCTGGGTGAAACGGAAGATGTTATCTACGAAGAACAGGATGTCTTTACCTTTACCAGTACCGTCACCATCACGGAAGTATTCCGCCATAGTAAGACCGGACAGGGCCACACGCGCACGGGCACCGGGAGGTTCGTTCATCTGTCCGAATACGAAAGTCGCTTTAGAATCTTTCAGCTCGTTTTGGTCAACAGATGACAGATCCCAGCCACCTTCTTCCATGCTGTGTTTGAATTTGTCACCGTATTTCACGATGCCTGCTTCGATCATCTCACGCATCAGGTCATTACCTTCACGTGTACGCTCGCCCACACCGGCAAATACGGACATACCGCTATACGCTTTCGCGATGTTGTTGATCAGCTCCTGGATAAGTACGGTTTTACCTACACCCGCACCACCAAACAGACCGATCTTACCACCTTTTGCATAAGGCTCAATCAGGTCGATAACTTTGATACCTGTGAACAGGATCTCAGAAGCCGTGCTCAGGTTCTCGAATTTCGGCGGTTTAGCGTGGATAGCGCGGCCATTTGTTTTATCCGGCTGAGGAAGGCCATCGATGGCATCACCGGTAACGTTGAAAAGACGACCGTGGATCTGCTCGCCTATAGGCATAGCGATCGCTTTACCGGTGTCAACCACATCCATACCGCGTACCAGACCTTCAGTACCGTCCATGGCTACGCAGCGTACGCTGTCTTCACCAAGGTGCGTTTGTACCTCCAGAACCAGTTTATCGCCGTTCGGACGAGTCAGTTCCAATGCGTTATAGATTTCCGGCAGTTTGTTTTCTGCACTGAAGTGCACGTCTATAACCGGACCGATGATTTGTTTGATTTTACCAACGTTTGGCATAATACTCAGTTATATAAAAAGAAATGGATTCTCTGAAATTTGGCGCAAAGGTAAGGGTATCGCGGGAAATGTCAAAAGTAAAAAAGCGGAAAGCTGTAAGATTATTGGAATCTCCGGCCACCATCACTTCAAACCTTTTAAATTATATAATTCGATCTTGTAAACAGGAGTTGTATATACCAACTCATAATATTTATTGATGGTATCAGCCAACTCCAGTGTACGGGGATGGTTGGCGATGTCGCCCTGCTTACCCCATACTACAATGTGCTGGATCAGGGCGTTCTCCCGGTTGTATCGGGTTAGCGCTACCTCGGGAGGCGTTCCTTCCAGCCCGCCGCCTATGCTCAGGTGTTTATCGGGGTTTATTTCCTTTTTCCACAGGAACGGGAAGTAGCCCACTATAGCTTCATAGTTGTCCATGAAAATATAACGCTTCCCGTTTTGCGGGATGGACTGGATCACGTGCGAGAACAGCAGCACCTTATTGGCCATAACCTCACCGTTCGCATTCTTCGGGAAGTTCTCGTAACGGAGCGGCATTATCACTGTCTGGTCTTTAATATAAGGCTCCAGGCTTTTCACCTCCGATACAAACACATTCACATGCCTGAACATGGGGATACGTACAGAAAGGTACATACAGGTAATCCCTGCTGCTACCAGTACAGAAACAATGCGCACCGCTTTGGGAGCAGGTACGGTGGCCACAAATACTACTGCAAACAGGTACACCAGGCATTCCAGGCGTGGCCTTATGTACGAACCGCCCAGCATGCTTTCGTAAGCAAAAAAATAGCTAAGCAGCATAACAGCCAGCATGACAGCGGGCATGATCCAATCGTAGCCCCTGCGCCGGATAATGGTGAGGACGATCGCAAACGCAAGCAGCAAAGCAATAGACAAGGCCATCAGGCGCGTATAGTCGTACTCGGGTGCCGCAATACTCTGCATCGAGAAGATAGTGCGCAGGTTCCCCCAAAGCACGTCCAACGGCTGTTTCCACTCATTGCTGAAACCACCACCCGAACGCTTTACATAATTAAGCGCCAGCAAACCAGCGGGCACAAAGAGCACTACCAGCTTCGACAATTGGGCCAACACCGGCCGGAAACCTTTGTGGCGCAGTATATCAGACAGGCTGACCAATCCCATCACCGCGATGCAGAGGAAAATGCCAAGCAGGTGCATAAAGTATAGTACGACGGATGCCAGGGAACATAACAGTACCTGTTTCCACGTAACCGTATCGCGGTAGCGCAGCCAGTAGCCCGATATCCAGAACATACAACCGATGCTGAGCATGTAATTGTAAAAGCCCATGAACATGGCCATCTGCCATAAAAAAGGAATCACCCAAAGGGCGAGGTAATGCTGCCTGGCGCTGAACCCGAGGATGAAATAACGGAAACCACCCGCCAGCAGTAGCAGGCAAAGCGATATCAGTATCTTTTCGGCGGTAAAGGGATTGAACACATACATCAGCACCGCCAGTACAATATGAGAAAGCCAGTTGGGATGCAGATCGGTGTTTAATGTATAAAACCTGTCGTAAAACGCTGTGTTACCGTTCCAAAACTGGCGCAGCACCGATGCATTGTACACATGGCAGGGCCCGTCGGTAGTAAGGAAATTAGTGTACATCCACGGCAGCAACACCGAGATCGCCACCAGCAGCCAGAAAAGTATAGTATAAACCCGGTTCTCACCGGTAGTTGCGGGTTTCATGTTTTTGCTTTGACCGGCCGCCAAATTAACACGCAGAACTCATAATATATAACCGGCTAGTGCAGGCGCTCGTATTCAAAAGAAGGACTACCCTTCACACCATTGCTGTTGTAGAAATCGAGGAAGCGTACTTTCCAGAACTGGCCTTTGCGGTTATTGACCACATAGGTCTTCTTCTTGTCTACAGTGTATTTACCACTGGGGATGTCGTAAAATTTCCACTCAAAACCTATCTCGTCGCGGGCATTGCTGAATTTGGCCGTAGCCGCTTGCGTTATAGTGACCGCCTCATACCCGGTAGTAGAATCGCAGTATGCAGTGGTCTTGAATGGATTTAACAATGCGCCGCTTACGATATACGGGAAGTTGTTGAGATGGTAGTATACATGCCTGTAGCGTGTAAAAACGATATCCCACGAATCTTTGGGAGGTTCGGGATACACGATCTTTCCACCTTCGTCGAAGCTGAAATAGGCAAAGTTGTATTTGTCTTCTTTGGGTATCACGATCGATTTGACCATTCCGCTTCTGAGGTCGGCATATGTCATGCGGTATTCGGTGGTCGAAGCGCTGGTTAATACTATTTTTTTGAATGTATCCTTAAAATGAGCAGGATTCATCTTGACGATGAATACATTGCTGCCGGCGCGGCGACCCTGCTGCCAGTTGCCGATGGCTGTAGAATCGGGCAAGCCTGAAGGCGAATCGAACTGCCATTCGTTATTCTTGATCTTCGGCGGCTCCAGCACACCCAGGATATCGGTTTGGTGCGTATTGTATACCCATACGTCCTTACCGCCATTCATAAATATGTGAAATCCAGTCGGGGAAGCTTCGAAAGCCAGGTCCCAGCTATTGATAGCACTCTGGTAAACGGGATAACCTTTTTCAAAGTCGTAAAACACCTGGTCATGATAGTCCTCGCCCATGTCCACACGGTCGATGGCGGCAGAACCTTTTTCAGGCAGTGATATAGGGCTTTCCTTTTTTTCGCATGAAGCTGCCAGGAGACTTACTGCAATCAAAAGAAAACTTAGTCGTTTCATCATCATGACAATGCAAATATCTATTAGGACTCAGAATCTTCTGTCAGAGTTTTGTCATACACAGCAGTTTGTTAAAAATTCACCCAAAAGATGACCCCGGGATGTCTTTGCCGCCTAAATTAATTAGGTTTGCAGCGAAAAATCCACTCATAATGCGTGTACAACACTTGTTGTTTCTTCTTATTATACCTGTGATCCTTGTTTCGTGCGGTACCGAAAAAAATAAGTTCACCATTACCGGCGACATTGCCAATATGCCGGAACAAAATATCTATCTCGAAGAGCTTAATATCAATGATATCGTCATCATCGACTCTCAAAAATACGACGGCAGCGGGTCTTTCAAACTGTCGGGCAGCGCGCCTGAGCCGGGACTGTACCGCCTCCGTTTCGCCGAGAACAAGTTCATCCTCCTGTCTATCGACAAGGGCAATGTTGAGGTGAAGGGCGACTGGAACAGCCTGGAAAACTATAGCGTTGCGGGTTCTTCCGGTTCCGAAAGCCTCAGAAAATTCCTGCTGGCGGTGCGCAATCACCTGCGCGATTTCAATACTATGAGCGTGGTGATAGACACTTTTGAGGCCCGCGGCAACGACAGCATGCTGACAAAGGCCAAGACCGACCTGCAGGAGATGAACATGAACTTCACCCGCTTTATTGAAGAATACTCCGACACTACCAAATACCTGCCCAACGCACTGTTTGCCGCGCGGATGCTGAACCCGATGGTGGAGAAGGAATTCCTGGATGCCTTCGTGACCAACCTGCCAACTCGTTTTCCCAGTGCTAAAATGGCTAAAGACTTTGCAGCCGATTACAACCGCCTGAAAGCAGCACAGGGCCAGCAACAAGCCCCGGCGCCCGGGCCGGCAGTTGGCGCTCCCGCTCCCGAGCTGATACTGGCCACACCCGAGGGTAAGGATGTATCGCTGGCTTCGTTCAAAGGCAGGTATGTGCTGGTAGACTTCTGGGCTTCGTGGTGCAGACCCTGCCGCGCCGAGAACCCGAACGTAGTGGCCGCCTACAACAAATTCAAAGACAAGAACTTTACCATACTGGGTGTATCGCTGGACGATAGCAAGGACAAATGGCTGGACGCTATCGAGAACGATAAGCTGGCCTGGACACATATCAGCGACCTGAAAGGCTGGGAGTCGGTAGCTGCCCGCAATTATGCGGTAGAGTCTATCCCTACCAATTTCCTGGTGGACCCGGATGGTATGATCATTGCCCGCGACCTGCGCGGCGCGGACCTGGAAACTACCCTGGCGGGGATAT
>JAJNBR010000328.1 GCA_021156265.1 Flavipsychrobacter sp. | reverse complement strand
GCAAAGGAGTGGCCGCCACCCAGGGCTTCTGTGATCAGCGTGGCCGTCACGAAGTCTTCACCAAGGCCGCCGTACTGTTCGGGAAATGCGGCGCCGAGCAAGCCCAGTTCAGCCGCTTTATCCAGCAGCGAAGGCATGAGGCCCGGTTGCTGTTTGTCAATATCAAGAATATGAGGAAGTACTTCTTTATCGAGAAACTCACGGCAGGTCTGTTCGATCATCCGCTGTTCTTCTGTAAAATCTTCTGGGGTGAAGGTGTTGGCGGGATCGGCGGGTTGAACCAGGAAGCCGCCTCCTTGAAGTGTGTTGATCGTGGTTTCCATAAACAAATGGCTTGTTTATTTAAAGCTAAACAAAAATCATGCTCGGTAATTGTTAAACCTGCTGACGCTGGTCAGCCTAATGTTTTATTTTTGAACGGGACAGATGCAAAAGATATCAGGATATATTACGCTCGGGGATGAACGGCTGCACTATTTAGGTATGGGTTCGGGCCAAAAACTGCTCCTGGCTTTTCATGGGTACAATAACACGGCCCAGATATTCCAGCCATTTGCCAGCTACCTGGGAAATGAGTACACCATCATATCGGTTGACCTGCCGCACCACGGCAAGAGCGAGTGGCCGGAGCTGCGGCGCTTTGATGTACCCCAACTGAGGCAACTGGTTACATTGCTTATGGAGGAACATGGCGTCAGTAAATTGAGTCTTATGGGTTATAGCATGGGGGGGAGGGTATGCCTGAAAACTGTTGAGCTAATGCCAGCCTATATCGATAAGGTATTACTAATAGCGCCGGACGGTCTTGCGTTCAACCCGTTCTATTATTTCCTGACGCGCACCGCTGTTGGCAGCGCTATTTTCCGCCGCTTTCTAACCGATCCGCAACGGTATATGAGGCTGATAGAATTTGCCCGGAGACGTAAGTGGCTGGACGAATCGAGGTACAAGTTTGCAATGCAGTACCTGCAAACGGAGAGCGCACGGAATTTTTTGCTGCGTGTGTGGCCGGGCATGAGCCAGTTGATACCTGACAGCCGACGGCTGCAGGCCGCCATTCAAAAACACCAGGTACCGGTGCATATCTTCATGGGTAATTATGATCGTATCATACCTGTGCCGTTGGCTAAAAAGTTCAAAAAAGAACTGGAGACCGTACAATTGCATATTTTAGACAAAGGCCACCGTGTGTTTGATGCTGAGACGCTGCCCGATATGGCTAAATGCCTTTTATCCTGATGCTGACGCTACAGATCATCTGTTTACTCTTCACTCTCGGCTATGTTATCCTTATGCTGCTGTACAGGCGTGGGTGGTGTTTGCAACCACAGTTTACCTTGATTGATGATTATGTTCCGCAAACAAGGATGAGCATAATTATCCCGGCCCGCGATGAAGCGGTTAACATAGGTGCCTGTCTCGACTCCATCTTAGTACAGAGTTATCCGGGTGAGTTGTTGGAGGTTATTGTGGTTGACGACCATTCTACTGACGGTACGGGGGAAATAGTTAGGTCTTACGGCAAAGCTAATATTCGCTGCATTCCTCTTGCTGACTACCTTTCAAAGGAGCAAATAGTTGCTTATAAAAAAGCTGCACTTTCGGCGGGCATTGCCAACAGTAGTGGCGAACTGATCGTGACAACCGATGCAGATTGCATCGTTCCGCGTTCATGGTTAAAGCATATAGCAGCGATGTATGAACAGAAAAAGCCGGTAATGATAGCAGGTCCTGTGGATTTCACCTCAGACAGTTCACTGGTACAAACATTCCAGTCGCTCGACTTTATGAGTATGCAGGGAATTACAGCAGCTTCTAATAGGCTTGGCCTTGGCAATATGAGCAATGGCGCCAACCTGGCTTTCTCAAGAGAAGCTTTTGACCAAGTGAGTGGATACAGTGGTATCGACCATTTGGCTTCGGGGGATGACTACCTGCTGATGGTTAAAATGCAACAGGCTTTTCCCGGACGCATGGCCTATCTAAAATCTGATAAAGCGATCGTCAGGACATTACCGCAACCGGACTGGGCAAGCTTTTTTCAGCAGCGGATCAGGTGGGCATCGAAGTCAGGGAAATACGACGATAAAAAGATGACGTGCATCCTGATGTTGGTTTACTTGTTTAACTTATCGTTCATCGCTTTGCTGATAGGTGGTCTGTTTGACTCGTCTTGTTTTTTGCTGGCCGCCGGTATGTTTGTTGTGAAAATTATTGTTGAGCTGGTGTTTCTTTTTCCTGTGACTAAGTTTTACAACAAAACACAACAATTGCTGACCTTTCCTTTCCTTCAGCCGCTGCATATACTCTACATTGTATCAGCGGGTCTGCTTGGCTTTGCAGGCGTCTATAAATGGAAAGGACGGGCTGTAAAATAGATTTATTAATTTCATAGTATGCGGTACGTTTACCTACTTATGTTGTTTCTTGGTCTCGGGGTTGCCGGGTATGTGTATTGGTATTATTACAACCCATATAGCGATGGCTATAGAGAAGGTGTATTGCAGAAGTTCTGACCCACGAAGGCGAATTGATCCAGCTGGGTTTTGGCCAGCGCGGTGGTGTGATCAACTCCCAATATTTTTATTTCAGCGTTGCCGATGAGAATTTGGCCGACAGCCTGGAAAACTGCTTAGGGAAGCGTGTCAAGCTACACTATACCCAATACCGACGCGATCTGCCCTGGCGGGGAGAAAACTATGACAAGGCTAATGCCGAGCGTGGGCAGTATGTTGTAGATGGTATAACCGACGTAAAAGATGCCGGTACTTACTAGGCAAGGAATAGAAATACAGCAGGGACTTTTTCAAGGGCTGGCTTGTTCTTACCCCAGTCCGCGATCGATCTTGTTTTGATCGAGGCATTGGCGGCCGTAATATTTTGTGCTATGCACAGACGTGTACTGTTCTGGCAATTTTTCAGCAGGTCGTCCAGCAGGTTGTTGTTGCGGTAAGGTGTTTCGATGAACAGCTGAGTTTGCCGCTCCTTTTTTGATAGCTGTTCGAGGTGTTTAATATGCTGACTGCGGGCGGGTTCTTTCACCGGCAGGTAACCATTAAAACAAAAGCTCTGGCCATTGAGACCTGAAGCCATCAGCGCAAGTATCAGCGAGTTGGGGCCAACAAGAGGCACGATCGTGGCGCCGGTATCCTGCGCAATCGCTATAAGTTCTGCACCGGGGTCGGCGATACCGGGACAGCCTGATTCGCTCATGATGCCGATGGCCTGGCCTTCTTTAAGCCATTTCCTGAGCAAGCCTAATTCAGGTCCATTGTGTTTGTCGATCTCGGAGAACTGTATGTCGTCAATTACAATAGTAGGGTGTATTGACCGCAGAAAGCGGCGGGCCGTGCGGATATTCTCGACGAAGTAATGCTTTAGGTGCAATGTCACTATAAGCACTTGTGGTGATAAGGTCTCAGATGCACCTTCGGCAATAGGAATAGGTACCAGGTAAACTTTTGCTTGCGTACTCATTACGCCTAAAAATACTGTTTTGCCGCAACCTGCACCAATCCATATTTTTGGAAGATGATACTGCCGCAGTCATTTTATACAAGGAAGGATGTGGTCAAGATAGCAAAGGAGCTGCTGGGCAAAGTGCTTGTCACTAATTTTGATGGCATATTGACTTCAGGAATGATCGTTGAGACCGAGGCATATGCAGGTGAATTTGATAAAGCGTCTCACGCATACCGCAATCGCCGGACGGCACGAACGGAAACCATGTTTAAGGAGGGGGGCGTTGCTTATGTTTACTTATGCTATGGCATCCATCACCTGTTCAATGTAGTCACCCACATGGCTGATGTACCGCATGCAGTTCTCATAAGAGCCGTAGAACCACTTGAAGGCGTGGAAGAAATGTTACATCGTAGAAAGAAAGAACGCCTGCAGCCGGTACTTACCGCCGGGCCCGGGGCTATGAGTGCAGCCTTCGGTATTCATACCCGGCATACTGGCACATCACTGCAGGGCCCGGATATATGGATCGAGGACAGAGGTTTAAAAGTACCTGCGAAAGATATCGTGCATGCTACGCGGGTAGGGGTGGCTTATGCAGCGGAGGATGCTTTAGCCCTTTACAGATTCTATATTAAAGGCAATCCTTACGTAAGCAAAGGAAAGGGACTATAAAGAAAAAGCCCCTGCAAATGCAGGGGCTTTTTCTTTATATCTTTTAGTTGATTAGAAACGAGGGCACGACACATTTGGAGTGCGAGAGAATTCGCGCTTGTTGATGCAGCCGTTGAAGATCAACGAGATCTCGTAACCACCATTACCATTGGTAGCAGGCGAGAAGCTAGATACGTTTAC
>JAJNBR010000327.1 GCA_021156265.1 Flavipsychrobacter sp. | reverse complement strand
TAACCCTGTTATCAGCTGGCCTTGGACCGTAGCGGGCACTGGAATGTATACATCTGCAGCTATGTCCCGTACCTGTACCGCAGGCGGCATGTTGCCGATATGCGTTGCCAGGCCGGTGCCCGGGTCGAGGTATACAAGGCTGTAGGCCTTACCTTCCGGTGATTTGACAGCCATAAAAATGATGTTGCTGAAACTGCTTGAATCGAAGTAACTATCCATGCCTACCGGGCTGCTTTTATCTGGTGAAAGACCAGAAAGGCCAATCGTGTGAATGGTCGCATTCACGTTCGGATCGAACTGCACCAGCACATTGTTTCCGATATCATAGCCAAACTGTGCTGTATTATCTGCACCACGGAAACTGTTGGTGTGAACAACACCACTGATCATGGGCGTGTTGCCGGAGTTGATATCGCTTTGGGCATAGAATATGCTTCCACCAGTGAACAGTATATTGCCGGATGCTGCGTCAACAATATATACGTTGCCGTTGGTAGTAGTTATAAATAGCTCGCTGCTGTTTACGGGGTTGAAGTCAAAACCGGGATTGCGGGTGCTACCCAGTTGCAAAGAAATGGAGGTGTTGACGGGAACGGCAATATAGCCAGGCCCTTTTATGCCGATATTGTATAAAGCGGCAACATCCTCCTGCTCGTTATAAGCCAGGCCATATAACAGACCCGTAGCCGGTTGCATATCTATTGCCAGGAGCTGATCGCCCTCGCCAAGCCCGGTAACTTCGGCCAGGTTGATTGCTGCTGATGGGTTGGCTGCATCTGCGATGGAGAACATGTGGTTATCGGCAGTGAGCCCGTATAAGGTCTGAGCCGTTGTGGATGAGAAGCTAATTATTGTGGCGAATAATAAAAGAGCGTGTATAGTCTGTTTCATAGTAGTAAGCTTAAATTCCTTATCCAGTCTTCCTTTCAGGGCTAAACATCTATGCCATTGCGCGAGACATTCTGCGCAGGTGGTGTTAAAATATTATTCAAAATAGCAATTGGATGTGCCTGACTTGATCTTTAGCGGTAAAACGTGCTGAAAATCATAGAAAATGGTACATGGTTTGCTATATTTATAAGAAATCAAACCCCCTTACAATGAAGAAGTTATTATTAAACCTTGTCTTTATGCTGTGCGGTACTATGCTGTTTGCGCAAGAGCAGCTGAGTCCGAAGATCGTTGCCAAAAGCAATAACCTCGAAATATCTTATGGCCAGCCGTCTAAGCGCAACCGCGTTATTTTCGGCGATATTGTTCCCTACAACGAAATATGGAGGGCCGGTGCCAATGAAGCCACCGAGGTGACTTTCAAAAAAGATGGTGAATTTGCGGGCGCGCCGGTAAAAGCGGGTACGTATACTTTGTTCGCTATTCCGTCGGAAAAAGAATGGACTATCATTTTGAATAGCCAGCTAGGCCAGTGGGGAACCTATGAATATGAAAAATCAAAAACGAAGAATGTTGCTGAAGTGAAAGTACCGGTTCACGGTCTCGATAAAGTGCAGGAGAAGCTTACGTACGAGGTCAGCGACAGCTCACTGAATATAGCGTGGGACAAAATAGGCGTCGATATACCACTTAAATTTTAAATAAGTCTGCTCATCGGTCTTTCTTACCGATTCGTCGCAAATCAGTTTTACAAAGAAAAATGACGATATACCTTTGGTTCAGCTTCTGAAAAGAAGAGCATAGGAGTAAACATAGGTAAACGGCAATCGCAGCATGTGTTATTACATGCTGCGATATTTTTTAGGCCGTATCAAGGTCTTATTAAGCGTCTGTCCTGCTGCCGCCACGTACAATTGCAGCAAACAAAAGGATAAACACGGCTACACCTACTATCCACACCCATGGGTTTGTGTACCATGTAGTTGTTTCGGTCCTGGTTACATTCACGTCTACACCTGTACCGGCAGGAGTTTCCTGCGCCATAGCATAAACCGTTGACAACATTGCCAAAACAAACATTACCACCACGCTTTTTATGTTCTCAAGGACTTTCATAATTTAAAAAATTTACTTGTTAATAATTCAATACACATTGCTTTACACAACACTCTACGGCTTAAAAAGATGATGCCACTTGAGCCTTAAACCCGCTGCAGAGGCTGAATTGATTGTTAATTTTGGGGGGTAAGACATATAGTCCGTTATTTTGCACCATGAAAATTATTCCCGGTGAGATCAAAACGGCCCAGCTTCACAGCTTCCTCCTGGGCTCCGTTGCACCACGACCCATATGTTTTGCCAGTACTGTTGATGAGAACGGTTCTGCTAACCTCTCGCCTTTCAGCTTTTTCAACGTTTTCGGCAGCAAGCCTCCCCTCCTGATATTTTCGCCAGCCCGGCGCGTGCGCGACAATACCATTAAGCACACGTTGGAGAATATCTATGCAACAAAAGAAGTAGTGATCAACGTTGTTAGCTACTCCATGGTGCAGCAGGCTAGTCTTACCAGCTGTGAATATCCGAAAGGCGTTAACGAATTCGAGAAAGCGGGGTTCACGCCATTAGCGTCTGATATGGTTAGGCCCTTTCGTGTTAAGGAAT
>JAJNBR010000326.1 GCA_021156265.1 Flavipsychrobacter sp. | reverse complement strand
TGATGCAGTTTGGTTCTAAGTTAAAGTCGGCTGTGTAACCGCGTTTTTTCAGGTCGTTCACGGCTTCGCTCAGGGTATCGTAAGTGTGCATAGGAGGTTATTTGTTCAAAGGTAACAATGTTAGCCGGGAGGGCGTACGCAGCTTGCCCAATAACTGCATATGCGGCGCAGATCGTCACACAGTTCCTTGTAGCTCAGGTGTTTCTCAAAAAAGCCCTGCACGCTCAGGCTATAAGCTTTCTCCACTTCTTCCGGCCGTGCAGTAGTGGAGTAGAAGATAAAAGGGATGCTTTTCCTGCGCAGTATCTCGTTATTGTTAATGTTGTCGCTCCCTGAATGCTGTTTCCAGCAAATCCTGTTCTTCCAGATCGTCATCGATCAGCAGTATGGGGCCCCTGACATTCATGAAGGCATAGTTTGCCTATGCCCTCATAAATATTGTTCCGCGTTAGTTGATACTTGCTTATTATTTATTTCTCATTGGCTTCAAGGCTTCTGCCCATTTGGCCAGCTCTGCCAGCATACCGTGCGCCGATTTTTCCAATCCCTCATCGCCCACAAAGCGGTCATCCTCTGTTATGTATTTGGTAAAGAACGGTACGTTGACCGATTCCACCACAGGCACCATCTTCTGGGCGGCCACTACGGGTTTCAGTTGTTGTACCGCCCGCGTGCCAGCCGCCACGCCACCGTAGCTCACGAAGGCTACAGGCTTGTAGGTCCACTCGTTATACAGGTAGTCGAGCGCATTTTTCAGGGGCGCCGGGTAGCCGTGGTTGTATTCGGCCGTTACTATGATGAAGGCATCTGCATCGTTAATGGTCCTGCTCCAGGCTTTGGTGTGCTCTTGTGTATAGCGCTGCATGCGTGGGTGTTCCGGCTCATCCATCATAGGCAGGTTGATGGCTGCAAGATCCAGCAGCTCTACCTCAAAGCCGCCGTGTTTCTCTGCTATCTCGAGTATCCATGCTGCTACCTCGGGGCTTTTACGGCCGGGGCGGGTAGTGGCTGCTATTATCTTCAGGTTGTACATAAAATTTCTTCTAACTATTGATCTGCGTGAAATAACTATGCCTTTGCCACCGCTGGTTTTTGCAGGAATGAAAGGAACAGTCCTTTGTCGCGGATGAAGGTGCCGATCCATACCAGGCCCATAGGCAGCAGCGCATTGAACGGCAGGCCATACGACAGCTCGGTAGCCAGCGCACCGGCAAAATAACACGACAGCAACATGAAACCCAGCCTCAGTGTAGGCCGGTAGAGGAACAGCAGGCTGAAGCCGATCTCCATAATGCCGAGCATCGGCAAGTGAGGCAGCAATCCCATTTTCTGGAAGCCAGCCAGCATATCCGCGGGCGGGTTGAATTTCATGATACCACTCATGATGACCATGGCTGCGGGTATAATGGCTGCGATGGTGTTGACGATCTTTCTTGTTCTTGTTTGCATTGTTTGTTCTGTTTTGTTTGACAATGCAAACTTCCGTACATTTACTTACCAAAAGTAACTAGTTACCCGTTGGTAACTGGTTACCTTGGGGTAACTGACTATGGCAAAGACAATAAAAATGCCCGCGCATATCTCGCGCGAAGACTGTATGCGGTCGCTGGCGGCGATGGATGATGCCCTGTTTGTGATACATGGCAAATGGAAGCTGCGCATTATAGTAGCGTTGAAGGGCGGCAACAAACGCTTCGGAGATCTGCAGCGCAGTGTAAAAGGTATTTCGGCCAAGGTACTTTCTGCCGAGCTGAAAGACCTGGAGCTGAATGGCTTTGTGGTGAGGCATGTGTACGACAGCACGCCTGTAACAGTAGAGTACGAGGCAACTGAATACTCCAACACGCTGAATGATGTGATACGCGCGCTGGCAGACTGGGGCGCTATGCACCAGCAAAAGATACGGGGCAGGCTGAAAGACAAAAGCAATCGCTAACCGGCGCGAAGCTGCCGGCTAGCGAGATAATCAAATTGCTTTGTTTAGTAAGGCAGTTTATGCTTGCCCGTATCGAAGGCGCCGAAACACTCTTCTTTCAGGATGTCCCCGATAGGCAGTATCAGCAACGGTCCCCTGGCTGATTCTATTTTCTTTTTGTCAACGATGTATTCGATCACGTTCACACCGTTGTACACTTCTACCCAGCCGATATGCTGGTCTTTGTTTCCCGCAAGAAAAAGTTTGCTCCTAGTGTCTGGTACCGGCACATAAGAATGCGGTTGCTCCATCATCTCCATCATCCCCAATAAATTTTTTTAAGTGAATACCCTGAAGTTATTGATTTTGCTGCACTTACAGCGCATTTGCCTTATAATTATTTTATCGTAAAACATAAAAAAGTCAGCAATAAGCGCATTGTTTTTAAGGGCCGTCACGTTTTTACTTTTCCTTAACAGATTGGGGTAATAATCCTACTGATAAATTGGTGGTTTGTTCAAAATGCAAAAGGGTGTGCAGCCTGCATTCTGTATTAAAAATGCAAACAACACACCTTTATTGCACGCCCGAAATGCGTTCGTCCGGCAGGCTTTCAATTACCTGCTGCTAATAAGGAAGTTTGTGTTTGCCCTGGTCGTAGGCGCCAAAGCAACACTCCTCTTTCCTGTAGTCGCCCAGTGGTAATATCAGCAGCGGCCCCCTGCTTGATTCAATTTTTCTTTTGTCAACGATGTACTCGATCACATTGACACCGTTGTACACATCTACCCAGCCTATGTGCTGGTCTTTATCGCCGGCAAGGAAGAGCTTGACTCTTGTATCCGGGATTGGTTTATATGCTTGTTCCATATCCACCTCCACATTTCATTTTCAAAATAAGAACTATCCTAAAGATATTGATTTTACTGCCTTTCACAATCTCAGCAGCCTATAGATATTTTGCTATTAATTGTAAAATTGTTAACCTTAACGACTTCATAC
>JAJNBR010000100.1 GCA_021156265.1 Flavipsychrobacter sp. | reverse complement strand
ACGCAACGTGGTAGCGCTACCTTTGCACACATGTAATGCCGATTGAGAAGAGGCATTTGCAGGCAGGTAGTTGAGCTCATACGCGCCAAGGTCTATGCTGTCGCCGGTTACCCTTGTATCGTTTTTGACATCATCAGTAGTAACAATGAAAGGAAACAGCGAGTTCTTTCCCGCATCAATGAACGGGCTGCTGTTCAGCAATTTCAAACCATCATCTGCCGTTCCTAAAATAGTGTCAACGCCCGCAGCATTGCTCTCGTTTATAAATTGCGGGTTAACCGCAAAGAAATTGCCGCTGGCATAGGTGCCGATATCTGCACTGCCGCCAGTGCCGGTAGTATAGTTTGTGGCTGCCAGCTGCATGGCATTGTTGATGAACAGGTGCTTGACAGAACCGCCACTTCTATAGTCTGCGCCGGCTACCGTTTCGCTGGTGCCGATCTTATTTTTCCAGAAGATATTCTGGTACACCTTCGTCTGCCTGATAGTATTGTTTAGCGCCATTCCGCCGGTAGTGGTAAAGAAGCTGGGATCGGTAGCCGTGTTATTATAGAACGTGTTATTGATAACTGTGCCGCCGGAATCCACTGTATTCGTGAGTGTGGCGCCTGCATCAAATTGCGCCACATTGTTTGCTATCAGATTATTTACCACCGAAAACTTTGTTGCAATGATGTGAAGTCCACCCGCAGAGGTCTGCGCCGTATTGCCAACGATAAGGTTATTCGCAACAGTAGCAATGGTGCCGCCCATCCCGTTATCCATAATAATACCACCACCATTATTTGCGGAAGTGTTATTTCTTACGACATTATGGAACACCTGGTTCGATCCGCCCTGCAGCCACATGCCACCGCCCTGGACAGTGGCGTGGTTATTTTCAACAATATTTCCAACGATAGTATTTACGGCATTGAAACTGAAGATACCCGCGCCATACGAAGAGATGTTATTCTGTATGGTATTATACCTTATCTGGTGGGGACCCTCGCCATATACATATATACCGCATCCTTGTATACTGATGTTGGCGTCGTGATGCGTAATGATATTGCTGTCAACACGGGATGCCTGGCACATCATCAACCCTATACCCTGTGTGCCATTGTGATGAAAGTGATTGCCCACTATAGTAGCGCTGCCGCCGTCCTGGTAGTATCCCTGCCACGTGCTATACGCTATTTCGTTGCGTCTTATGTCTGCTGTACCACCACCACTTACATCTACGGCTGTGCCGGCGTTTCCATATATGTAGTTGTCATGCAGCCTGAACGGTGTTCCGCCAACAGAAATACCTCCACCTGAATTAAAGGTGATCGTGTCATTCCGTATCAATAACGAGGCGAGTATTCCCCCGCTTATGCCCACAGCGTTACCGTTACTTGAGCCGTTCCTGGTGATAATGCAGTTTTCTATCACTACTGCGCCGCCGTAACTGCCATAGCAATATACGCCTCTACCATTGAAACCTACTGCGTGGCGTACTGTAAAACCTGCCAGTTTGGTAGTATCGGGGTTGTTCAGTGGGTTGTACATTCTCACTACGACGGTCGCCGTATCTGTCGTTACACCACCCGCCTTAGCGCCATCCAGTATGGTGCGGTAAATGGCAGGACTGGCTGTAGCAGCGCCACCGCTTGGGTAACCGCCCAAAAGGTCCACGCCCGCTCTCACATCAAAGGTCTTGTTCGTATTTGCATTCGATTGTATCTGGCAGCCTTTGCCAGAGTTTTTTACATCATAACTAAAATTGGTAGGATGGTAGGTGCCCTTGGCTACCAGTATCTTATTTATCTGCAGATTCGTTTGTGCAATTTCAATAGCGGTGTTCAGATCAGGGAAAGCTTTTTGCCAGCTGGAACCATCTATAGCGCCACAGCCACTAGCCGTGTTCGATGAATCGACATAAAGCGTGGTGGTGCCGCCATTAAAAAACACTGCACCCGGGTGCGATATGATTGGTCCGTTGAACACCCCGTTCAATGCTGAGTTTGATGCACACACGATTGGGTTAGACGTAGCAGAGCCGACGTCATTCAACCTGTAGTACGCGATAAGGTTGGACGGTACGGAGCCGCAAAGATCCTCCATATCGGCGCGCACTTCTGTTTGCGTGCGCGCTACGTTCCATACTTTCACCTCGTCTATATCGCCAAGGAAGTTCCTATAGTCGGCGCTGCCATTCTCACCTATCTTAAATGTTTTGCTGCTCGACTTGATGGTGTTGTTGGTACTGAACGATCCCGAAGCCACTACCTGTCCGTTCACATACAGCGTAATATCTCCGCCCTGTTTAGTAACAGCCACGTGCTGCCACATAGCCGTATCGAACACCTGCGTTGAGGTTATCACTTCACGGACGCCTGTGCCATAACAGTAGTAGAAGCTCAGCTTGCCGGCATTCGTTCGCAACGCGTAGCCTGAGTAGGTATTGCCGCCAAGCCAGCTACTATCGTTACCCATGATGGTGTTGGTATTATTTCCACCAAAGAAATTATCGGCTTTTATCCATGCTTCAAGAGTGAAACTGCCACTGGTGAAGTTGAGCGCGGAACTGGCGCCGCCGTTGGGTATGTTGATATACTTGTTGGACGCAAAGTGTACCGATGCGTTTTGTGCTGATAGGTTTGTTGCAACAAACAAACTCGCGAGGCAGGCAATAGTTGCCAGCACCCCTGATAGGTTCTTTTTCACTTGGTAAAAATTGATTATGGGAATCCCTGGTTATAAAAAGCGAATATAGTTAAAATGTCTCAATTAATGCAGGCTGGGCAAGGATTTTAGCCGATGAGGTCCTGTTTTTGAGGTTCCCGTTCCATCGGCTTCCCGGAATAGGGACTTTAGCGGCACCAGGAGCCATCTGCCGGATGTGGCCGTGGAGTCCTGCAGTTACGAGTGTTTATTTTGTTTTCTCAATTATAAGTAGTATCTTTGTTGTTATTGTAAACCAAGTCTTATACTGCTCATTATGGAAGCAGGAGAGACTTAAATAACTATCATCATGAACATGAACCAACACGCTTTTGTGTGCGAGCTGCTACGGCACGGCAACAAATGCGAAGCCTACAAAACAGCCTACCAACCCCAAACTCAAAATCTCCGCTCCATCGAGTCGGCAGCCAACCGGCTGATGAAGAACCCCGCAGTGTCGGCTGCCATCACAGAGGCGCAGGAGCGGATGCTGGAAGAAGCGCGGCAGGCGCTGAAAGAAAAATACCTGGCAGATCTGCTGACTGTACAACGTAAGCGTGAGCTGCTGGCGCAAATAGCGGAAGGCAAATGGATGGAACAACCACCTCCCGACCATATAGAAGGCCAGCGCGTACCCGTAATGGTGCCTACCATTAAAGAAAGGCTGAAGGCCATAGATATGGACAACCGGATGGATGGCAGCTACCGCGCAACGGCGCAACCTGGCGAGCCCACTGCAGTGCCTGCCACGCAAAACGAAACAGGCAACCCGCCTGCAAATCAATCAGACGAAACGCAACAAAACGCAACGAAGCATCCCGTAAGACTGCCTGGGACCATCTATGTGCCGGTAACAAATAATAAAATTGAAAAGCCGGCTTCTGGGCCGCGGATACTGCCTCCCGCGCCGTTCCTGAATACGCCGCGGTTTTCTGCAGAAAACAACAAATTGCAACAACCCGGCTGGCTCCAAACTGTACGGCTGTAAAAACAGGTCAGAGTATCTGTGTCTTATTGTAAAAGAAAAAGCAGTTACGTTGAATGTAACTGCTTGAAAGATCAGGGTGCCCAGAACAGGAATCGAACCTGCACTCCCTTGCGGAAACCAGATTTTGAGTCTAGCGCGTCTACCAATTCCGCCATCTGGGCAATAGCTGAGCTGGTGGCTCAGCGGGATGCAAATGTATCTATTCTTTCCTGTATGCGCAACAGATATTTTTTCCTGAAATAATAGTCTTTTATGCGGAGTAATAGCTCTTTATCATGATTGCCGGCGTCAAATTGTTGTGTCAGCGGTTGTACCGCCAGTTGCCACTGCTCGAATTGGTCCAGCAAGGATTCCGTAGCCTGCAGTTGCAGTCTGTCGTTGTCCCGCTCCTCTTCCCATTCGCTGATCACTTCATTGAGGTCCATCATCTCCATCAGGAAATTTGGTGGAAGGTTGTACTTCTCCTCATCTTCAAGCAACTCATGCTGTTTGAGGATGTATGCCATAGTGCTGTCGGCGCTGTTGAGCGTCTTAAATGCATCATTATTCAGGGCTGCCATTCGCAGTGCTTCAGCGCGTGTACTGTCATCTGCCTGTGCAAACCTGTCGGGATGATATTGACGGCTCAGCTCGTAATACTTCTTCTTTACCGCAGCTGTGTCCGGGTTAAATGACTCAGGTAGATCATACAGTTCAAAGTAATTAACCATGTAGCAAAGATGTGCGCATTATATTTGTTGTCAAAATAAAACAGGAATGCTTCGTATAGGCCTCATCAAAGAACGCAAAACACCACCTGATAACAGGGTGCCGCTGACCCCCCAGCAGTGTGCACGTATTCAGCAGGAGTATCCGGGAGTGGCCATTGTAGTGGAGCCTTCCGACGGACGTTGTTTTACCGACGATGATTACAGGGCAGAAGGGATAGAAGTAACCACTGACCTGGCGAATTGCGATGTGCTGCTTGGCGTAAAGGAAGTGCCTGTAGAACACCTGATCCCGGATAAGACCTACTTCTTCTTCTCGCACACCAAAAAGAAACAGCCGTACAATCAGAAACTTATGCATGCGCTCATCGAAAAGCGTATTCGTATGATAGACTACGAATGTCTGACCCATCTTGATGAGCAGCGCATACTCGGCTTCGGCTTGTTTGCCGGTGTAGTAGGTGCTCATAACGGTCTGCTAGCCTATGGCGAAAAGTTTGGCCTGTATGAATTGCCTCATGCTTATTCTGTAAGGAACTACGATGAGTTAAAGACCATCTACGGGCAGGTAAAGCTTCCCAGCATCAAGATCGTAATGACCGGGTCTGGCAAAGTGGCCGCAGGCATACTCGAAGTGATGACGCATTTCGACGTCGAGTCAGTAGAGCCTGACGATTTTTTGACCCACGAATACGACTACCCCGTCTATACGCACCTGAAAGGTAGCGCGCTCTATGCCCGCAAAGATAACGGCCTCTTTCACCGCGATGATTTCCATGCTAATCCTCAAGCCTATAAATGCCTGTTCTCAAAGTATATCCCGCAAACCGACATTTTGATGAATGGTATTTACTGGGACCAGAACATTGCACGACTGTTTGAGAAGCAGGATATCCAACGCAACGACTGGCGTGTGAGCGTAATTGCCGATATTACCTGCGACGTTGATGGCTCGGTGCCAATTAATGTGGGTGCTTCCACCATTGCCAATCCTGTGTATGGCATCGAACGCAAGACACTGGCGCGGGTGGAACCGTATCAGAACGACAGGAACATCATAGATGTAATGGCCGTTGACAACCTGCCGAACGAACTGCCTTGCGATGCCTCCCATTATTTCGGAGCACACTTTGAGAAGTTTGTATTAGGTGAGCTGCTTGCCGGCAACAGCGACATCATCAACCGCGCCACAATCTGCGAACATGGCAAGCTTACGAAGCACTACGAGTACCTGAGTGATTATGCCTATGCCTGATCATTTTGTGGTTAGCAGGTTACCAACAGCCTGCTCGATGGCCGGGTACTGAAACTGGAAACCGGTATCCAGCAACTTTTGAGCGCTTACAGTTGTGCTTTTATAAAGCTCCTTGCTCACTTCGCCCAGCGACAGCTTCAGCAGCGCGGTGGGAATGTGTGCAGTAAATTTTAACCCTCCTTTCTTTTGGGCTATGGTCTTCATCAATTTCTTGTAGGTAACAGCGTGCGGGCTTGCAGCATTGTACACTCCCTTATACTGTTCGTCGGTGATGGCGGAGTAGAGCATGTGTATGTGATCATCGATGTGTATCCAGCTTAATACCTGGCGGCCACTACCAATAATAGGCACCAGTCCGAATTTGATTGGCTGCAGGAACTTTGGGAATGCACCGCCATCTTTACCCAATACATGACCAAATCTGAATATCACCGTGCGTAGAAAGTCATTGGCCGACATGCTGGCCTTTTCCCATTTCACGCAGGTTTGCGCCAGGAAGTCGGAGTTGGGTGGATCAGACTCGGTAAAAGGACGTTTGTGTTTGTCGGCGCCATAGTAGCCCATGGCCGAAGCTGCTATCAGCGTGCGGCATTCCGGCGCATATTGTCTTAGTTGGGATACCAGGAAGTCGGTGGCTTTCACCCGGCTGTCAACTATCTCTTTTTTTCGCTTTTTGGTCCAACGCTTGTCGGCTATGCCTGCGCCGGCCAGGTGCACCATGGTGTCTACCTGCTTCAGGGCGCCTACGTCTATTTTGTTGGCTGCGGGGTTCCAGTAGGCATAGGTGAACTTAGGTTTGCGCTTCCTTTTTTCAGGGCTGCGGGTAAATATAACTACCTGAAAATCATGCTTTACCAGCTCGGCTGCCAGGTGCCGGCCGATAAATCCTGTCCCTCCGGTTATGCCTATCGTACGTGTCATAGCAGATTATAAAAATATTTGCAATCTTTATACAATAAACCTTTTGCCCATCCGTTTATTTTGAAAAGCCGTTTGCAACATGAACAAAACTTTACAAAAAAACTTAACTAAATCTACATCAAAAAAACCAGCAGTGTTCGTGGAGAGTGAAAAAAACAGTGAAGAGCTGATAGATCTGATGAAGGAAATGAAACACATGTGGCAGCAAGCTGCCGAAGACCTGATGCAGCCGCGCCCCGAAGCCGTGGCCCAGCTGCTCAAGAAAGTGTTACACTAACTCGATCACCGTTATTTCCGGTAAAATGCCCAGCCTGCCCGGATAGCCCAGGAAGCCGAACCCACGGTTCACATACAGGTATTGTGCGCCCTCGCGGTAGAGGCCTGCCCATTTCTGGTACACATACTGGACAGGGCTCCATTTCAGGCCCGGTATCTCAACGCCAAACTGCATACCATGCGTATGGCCGCTGAGCGTCAGGTTAATATCAGGAAATTGTTTCCTGACCTGTGCATCCCAATGCGAAGGATCGTGCGACAATAATATTTTGAACGGTATATCCTTCCCCAGCCCTGCGTGGGCACGGCTCAAGTCACCATACTTAGGAAAGTTCGCCTTGGCGCTCCAGTTTTCTATGCCAAGCACAGCAATCCTGTCGTTGCCTTTTTCCAGCAGCACGTGTTCGTTCATCAGCAGGCGCCAGCCCATTTTGCCATGCGTCTCTTTAAGCCATTCCAGGTTCTTGGTTTTGGCTTGAGCCGATGGCCATTGCACATAGTCGCCATAGTCGTGGTTGCCGAGGGTAGAGTAGACACCCAGCGGCGCTTTCAGCTGCGAGAAGATATCTACATAAGGCTGCACCTCATCTGCTTTATTGTTCACCAGGTCGCCGGTAAAGAAGATAATATCGGGGCTTTCTGCCATTACCTGCTGCACGCCACGCGCCACGGCCTCGTGCCTGTCGAAGCTGCCGGCGTGGATGTCTGATATCTGCACGATCTTCATTCCCTTGAACGCTTCGGGCAGGTTGCCGAACGCAAGCCTGACGCGCCTGATTTTATACCTGTACCTGTTGGTGATGCCCCATATGAAACCGCCAAGCGCTATACCGCCCACTATCAGCGCCATACGCTGCAGGAAGATAGACCTGCCCACATTGGCACCTGCCGATGGTGTTGGAGATGCGAGCGTAGGTATGTTGGTCACTATCCAGGTGACGAGCCTGCGCAGCTCATCTATCAGCATCACCACGAGTATCAATAACTTACCTACCATAAAGCCGATGGTGAACGCCACGTAAATGTTGCGCAGCATATGTGGCAGGTTGGCCCAGTTGATATGCCGGAACATAAAAAAGCTCACCCAGGCAAACAGCGACAGCGCGATATAAAATATCATGACCGCCATGCGCCCGCCCGCAGGTAGGGTACGCACTGCGCTCCGTACCACGATGAAGCTGTAGAACTCGGCCAACGCGAGCAGGAACATTATAATAGCGAAACGCTGCAGCATAGTTTAAAACTTCAAAAATTCTTCAATTTGTTGTTCGATCACCAGTTTGGTGGCCGGTTTAATTATATTCCCGTCCATGTCTATTTCCTCGTTTATGCGGCTGATGGGCAGCTTGTTGTACAGCACATTCATTTTCAGGTAGTGCAGTATGTTGGTCATATGGTCCAGGCCGCGCAGGTTGCCGGCGCGCCCGTCGGCTACGCCTACCAGCATGGCCTTTTTGTACCACCAGCACTCGCGGATGTCGCTGTTGTCTATCATCAGCTTCAGTATGCCGGGTATACTGCCGTTGTATTCGGGCAGCACAAACACAAACTTGCCCGATGGCTTGAAGTACTTGTCTTCCAGCCCGGTAAGGTCGGGGCCTTTCTCCCATACGGCTTTGTTCTCCAGCGTCACCAGCTGCACGTCGTTGGTGTGCCGGCTGAATATATTGTGGTAGACGGTGGCTACCCTCAGGGTCATACTGTCGTTCCGGTTGGTACCCGATATTATGGTAATCATCTATTGGTCTAAGATAGCGCAAATGTACAGCGTTTGGGGCTGATGGCTGTATAGGCTTATGTGAACGGGTGATTGACAGCGCTGATAACGACTTTTGTAGCAATGCCGCATAATGTTACTCGCTCTACGCAGCCATGGGCGCGGCTCTTCCTTTGAATTTGTTAGCTTTTTATACCCGTTTTGCGTGTTTTTTACGGGCAGTTGGAAAGGGTGCTTTAGGCCAAATTGTAGATTCCGGTATACATTTTTGGGGTTTGACAAAGAGAAAAAACTGTCAAAGAAGTGCTGCAGGAATGCTAAGAATTGTATCAATTTGCAAGTTTTTGTGATAGGGGGTTTGACCAATTTCTCTTGCGCTAATAGTTGATATTCAAAGTGTTCTGAGAAAATGTATAAGAAAGTCAAACTTTGTGAATGTTTACTTTTGTTTACATTTTCCGGCTTTTGAAAAAGAAAAAAACCTGGTGGCAGGATTGAGCGGATTGTGTGGGTGCGATAGGAGTTTTCATAGCTATATCTATCTATAGCAAATATACTACAATTTATTCGTTTAATCAAATTTATGTCCGGCTGGGGTGCGGTATTTCGCAGCGACGGCATTGGCACCGTTCATCGTTCGGGATTCTATGCGGTAAACTAAAAAGTACTTTTGCTTAAGCAAGGCTTAAGCCTTGTTAAGCAAATAAAACAAAAGAAAATAAAACTACAACAACAATACTTTTTTTTGTTGTTTATATAAACTGTTCGTAATGTTGTATTATATCCCTCGGCGTAGGAAGTGTAGCTTGGTCGCAGGTGGATAGTAAAGCAGGCACACAAGAAACGATCGGACACTTGTACGGTGAAAGTCCAGCTAACAAACTCGGGAGCATACCCGGCCGGCAGCGAAGTTCTTTGACATCTATGGATCCTATCAAGCAATACATTTCGCTTGTGCGTCGGCACAAGCGCGCTTATGCCGACGCTTCATCTCGCTTAGCTTCGGTAAATAAAACAAAACAAAAAGAAACTAAACTA
>JAJNBR010000099.1 GCA_021156265.1 Flavipsychrobacter sp. | reverse complement strand
CATACAAACTGTCCACCTTGCTAACGGTGCCGAGGCTGTTGGCTTGTTTACATCGGATGCTGCAAACGCTGAGATTTTGGGATCGCTTTTTGATATCGGCGTCCGATATGTTTGTCTGCGGAGCGTCGGCTACGATCATGTCGATGTTGAAAAAGCAAAACACCTGGGGATGAAAGTTGCCAATGTACCGGAATACTCGCCTTATTCCGTGGCAGAACACGCAGCCGCACTATTGCTGGCTGTCAATAGAAAAATTGTTCTGGGGCAAAAGCTTATGGATATTGGCGACTATCGTATCGATGCGCTAAAGGGATTCGACCTGCATGGCAAAACAGTGGGAATAATAGGCACTGGAAAAATTGGAAGAGCCTTTGCTCAAATAATGAATGGTTTCGGTTGCAACCTCCTGGCGTATGATCCAGTGCCGGATCATACATTGCAGTCTCTCATCAATATCACGTATGTATCGTTAAAAGAACTGTACAAATACTCAGATGTTATTTCCATTCATTGTCCATTGAATGTCAATACAAAGCATCTTATCTGTAAGGAGGCATTTGCTTGTATGAAAAAAGGTATAACACTAATTAACACTGCGCGTGGCGCCATTATTGACACAATGGCGCTAATAGATGCACTTGATGAGGGAACCGTTGGTTTTGCCGGGCTGGATGTATATGAAAACGAAAAGCGCTTCTTTTTCGAGGATGTGCGGTATCAGAAAAATGGTGATGATTTGTTTATTCAGCTTAGGTCGTATCCCAATGTGCTGGTTACCGGACACCAGGCTTTTCTAACTCATGAGGCGCTAACCGGCATAGCGGAAACTACAGTTTCTAATCTAAACGAATGGGCGGAAAGAGGGTACTGTAAAAATGATCTGTTTTAGCCAGAGTGCGAATGTATTAGTGTTTTATAACGGATATAAGGACTTGTAACTATGGAAAAAATATTAGTGACTACCGACTTCTCAACTAACTCCAATGCAGGAGTAGTTTATGCCGCTAATCTTGCCAAGGCAAGAAAAGCCGAACTTGTTGTTTTACATATCTATACAGTTCTACGCGCAAGTTTCTGGAGTGACAGTGAATACAACTATTACGTACAAAGGTATAAAGACACACTTGAGGCCGAGCTGGCAGCTTTTGTTCAGCCATTATTGCAATCCCTAAACTTGTCTCCGGAAGCGCTAAAGTTAGAGGCGTATCACAACTTCGATATTGTTGATGGGGTGTTGGAATATGCAGAAACACACCAATGCGCTTACGTTTGTATAAGCACTCGTGGTGCCGGTGGCCTTAGGAAACTATTTGGCGGAAACACTAGCAAATTAATCATTCATTCGAAGATACCAGTTCTATGTATTCCAAGCGGATGCCCATATAAGGAGATTAAGCACGTGCTATACCTGACTGATATGACGGCTTATAAGAAGGAATTGGCAAAAGTTGTAGCCTTTGCTTCGCCGCTCCAGGCCAATATTGAGATGCTGCATTTCTATTATTCCTATGATTCTCTGCCGGATAAAGA
This sequence comes from Flavipsychrobacter sp., assembly GCA_021156265.1. Lineage (GTDB taxonomy): Bacteria > Bacteroidota > Bacteroidia > Chitinophagales > Chitinophagaceae > Polluticoccus. Next base: position 10,777 of record JAJNBR010000099.1, on the reverse strand, counting down.
GTACCTCGAGAGAACTTTGCGGAATGAATGTGGATACGAAGTCGATATAGCTTATAGGAGCAGAAATGCTGACAAATCGATGCTTGAAGAGATCAATGAAGAGATTGAGAGATTGCCGCGCTCACTTATAGTCATGTTTACCGATCAAAAGAAATCATTCTTTGAAAAATTTTTGTTGTTGAGCAATGCAAAGGAGTATTCTTTTTACGGAAAAATGCCTCTATTGACATTTAATAAGCTCGACTAGCGTTCCTTCAGAATAATATCAGCTGATGTACAGGATAAAAGTATTAAGACAAAATGTCAATGAAAACGCAGCCGGAAATTAAGTCTCTTTCGTCGAAGCAAATAAATTGGGATTTGGTTGCGGCTATACTTTGCCTTTTCGCCATTCCAATTCATTTTATATTGCGTTGGGCCGGTGCTGCTGAGGTAATAACCAATATCCCGCTGTTTTTGGCTATTGCTATTAGTGGTATTCCGGTTTTTCTTCCAATTGCGCGTAAGGCCTTTGCCGGAGATTTCGGTTCCGACTTGTTGGGGGTGGTGGCATTTGTAACGGGGGCATTGCTCGGCGAATATCTGGCTGCAGTTTTAATTATTCTGATGTTGAGTGGTGGTCAGGTGCTCGAGTCCTATGCTGTTCGAAAGGCTTCATCGGTATTGAGGACGTTAGCAGAACGTATGCCTTCGACAGCCCATAGAAGAAAAGGCGATAAGCTTGACGAGATCAATCTCAATGAAATTGCTATTGGAGACGAAGTTGTCATATTCCCACATGAGGTTGCACCGGTGGACGGTGTTGTTATTGATGGGAATGGCTCAATGGATGAATCTTATCTTACAGGTGAGCCATACTTTGTGTCTAAAGCGCCTGGCGTTGCTGTTTTATCCGGCTCGATTAATGGAGAAGTGGCGTTGACAATCAGGGCTGAGAAACTGCCAACAGATTCGCGATATGCGCAGATCATGGCAGTGATGCAGGATGCGGAACAAAAACGTCCAACCGCCCGTCGTTTGGGCGATCAGATCGGAGCCATATTTACACCTGTTGCGTTAGTGTTCGGGCTGGCTGCCTGGTTTTTTAGCGGTGATTCAATGCGTTTTCTTGCAGTTCTGGTTGTTGCCACGCCATGCCCACTTCTTATTGCAATTCCTGTCACAATCATTAGCGCTATATCACTGCGATCTTTGACAAAACAGGCACTCTGACCTACGGGAAACCTGTGCTCACAGAGATATTTCCCGCGCCTGGCATATCAAAAGAAGACGTTTTACAGTGGACCGCAAGTCTTGAACGCTATTCGAAACATCCACTGTCAGGCGCTATTTTAAATGCGGCAGTGCAAGCACAGCTTCCTTTGGTGAAAGCAAAGAGCGTCTCCGAAAGACCGGGTCAAGGGCTTATCGGGCAACTCGACGGAGACGAAATCCGTATTACCCATCGAAAAAAACTTGTCGGCACCCTGGAGAACATAGCGGCATTATTACCTCCTACATCCGCTGGATTGGAATGTGTCATATTGCGAAACGGCATGTATGCGGCAACACTTCGCTTTCTGGATGCACCGCGTGCCGACGGACAATCGTTTATCAGTCATCTTGCACCCATCCATCAGTTCAGGAAGATCATACTTCTTTCGGGCGATCGTGCTTCAGAAGTAGAATACCTGGCGAAGACACTTGGGATCAAGAATGCCCTTGCTTCGCAAAGTCCGGAGCAAAAAGTGGCCGTTGTTCGGGCGGAGACTGCGAAATCACCCACATTATTTATGGGAGACGGCATTAATGACGCGCCGGCACTTGCATCAGCTACAGTTGGCATTGCATTTGGGCAATACAGCAATGCGACTGCAGAGGCGGCAGGAGCAGTCATTTTAGATAGCACACTTGTAAAGGTGGATGAATTACTTCACATCAGTATTGCAATGCGCCGCATTTTACTTCAAAGTGTCATAGGCGGAATGGCATTGAGCATTATTGCCATGGGATTTGCTGCGTGGGGATTCATTCCTCCGGTAAAAGGGGCGCTGTTACAAGAAGGCATTGATGTTTTGGCGATTCTCAATTCGCTTCGTCTTACTTTCAAACGTAAGATTGAATCAGACTTGACCGCATAAAAATGCAGGATTTTGTATTAGCGATATGCATGTTGTTAACGACGTCTTTAAACTGAAATTAGGATAATCTATTCTATGAATTGGCATCTTTTAGCGACAGACCGCATTATAGACGAAATGGGTAGTTCGTTGCAAGGGCTGTCAACTGCTGCTGTTGAACAGCGGTTAGCCACTTATGGCCCAAATGTACTGGAAGAGAAGAAAGCGAGGTCGGCACTGGAAGTTTTCCTGGCGCAGTTTAAACAGTTTATGATCCTCGTTTTATGTATTGCGGCTGTCGTGTCTGCTATTGCAGGAGATTTCATTGACGCAGTGATAATTCTGGTGATTGTAATTCTCAATGCAGTGATCGGTTTTATACAAGAGTACCGGGCCGAAAAAGCCATTATCGCTTTAAAACAGTTGGCAACACCAACGACTAAAGTTACACGAAACGGGCAGTTTAAGCATATATCATCCAAATTGCTTGTGCCCGGAGACATTGTAGTACTTGAAGCGGGAAATGTCGTACCAGCCGACATGAGGATAATCGATGTCCATGGATTGCGTATAGAAGAGTCCTCACTAACAGGAGAATCAGCATCGGTGATCAAGACAGCTGAGATATTGGAACTGAATGATTATACATTAGGGGACTTGCTGAACATGGCATTCAAAGGCACACTTGTCGTCAACGGCCGTGGAGCCGGAATTGTCGTGCGGACAGGGATGGACACTGAGATCGGAAAGATCGCCAGGATGCTTCAGGCAGATGAACCGCCAACGCCACTGCAGAAAAAAATGAGCGAATTAGGGAGGAAGATTTCGTGGATTGTAATTACTATTTGTGCTCTATTGTTTGTCTTTGGAATAATACGCGGTGAAGATCCGATAGATACACTCTTAATAGCTACATCGTTGGCCGTAGCAGCTATTCCCGAAGCTTTACCCGCGTTGATTACTATTGCACTGGCAAGAGGCGCCAAAAGGTTAGTTAATCAAAACGCATTGGTGCGAAAACTTTCGGCTGTGGAAACTCTTGGTAGCGTAAGCTTTATCTGTTCAGACAAGACTGGTACACTGACACAGAATAGAATGAGTATTTGTGATGTAAGACCGGCTGTCGGAGCAGCCATTATAAAGGATGGTGTAACGGCTTTGGAACTTGGAATGGTGCTTAACCATGATGTTCAGAAAACCGCCGACGGCAAATGGGTTGGTGACCCTACGGAATTGGCATTGGTTGATTACATGATTGCTACCTATTCAGAGAATCTTGTAGAGCAGCTATTGATGGAATTGCCGAGAGTCGCCGAAATTCCGTTTGATACGGAGCGCAAGTGCATGACCACTGTTCACAAGTTTGGAGACAGTTACATAGTCTTCACTAAAGGTGCTGTGGAATCTGTTTGCGACCGTTTGATAGACAAGGTCGATACCAAAAGTATATTGGAGGAGGCTAATGTTTTGGCCTCAAATGGAATACGGGTTTTGGCGGTGGGTTATCGGTTACTGCCTCTTCATTATGATTCTATTAATGACCCAAGCGTAGAGAATAACTTGATTTTCGCAGGGCTCGTAGGGTTGATTGATCCGCTACGCCCTGATGTCAAGGAGGCAATAAATGAATGCAAGACAGCCGGTATTCGTCCGGTTATGATTACGGGAGATCATGTGGAAACGGCTTCAGCAATTGCACGTGAGTTGGAGATATTGGCTGCTGATGATTTAGCAATCGCAGGAAGCCAGCTTGACAAATTGCCATACGAAACCTTGGTAAACAGAGTAGAAGATATAAGTGTATACGCACGTGTCTCTCCGGATCAAAAATTAACAATCGTCCAAGCGCTGCAACAAAAGAAACACTTCGTTGCAATGACAGGTGATGGCGTTAATGATGCTCCTTCCCTGAGAATGGCTGACATCGGAGTTGCTATGGGTGTAACAGGAACAGACGTTAGCAAAGCTGCAGCAGATATGATTTTGCTTGATGACAATTTTGCTACAATTGTTAAGGCCATTAAGGAGGGTCGGCGCATCTATGATAACATTCGAAGGTTTATAAAATACATTATGACTTGTAACGGAGCTGAAATATTGATCATATTTTGTGCGCCACTAGTGGGGCTTCCTGTTCCGTTGCAACCGATACATATTCTGTGGATCAATCTCGTGACGGACGGGTTACCGGGATTAGCTCTCGCTTCTGAGAAGGCAGAAAAAAATATAATGAGCAGACCTCCTCGTCCGTCGTCGGAAAGTATATTCGCTGGTGGTGTGGGTATTCACATACTGTGGGTTGGAGCGCTGATGGCGATTGTAACACTTTTCACCGAGGCTATTGCTATACAATTACAAAGTAATCGATGGCAAACGATGGTGTTTACGGTTTTGTCGCTCGCTCAGCTGGGCCACGTATTTGCCATACGTAGCGATTACGATTTTATATACATCAAAGGATTTTCGAGTAACAAGCCACTTTTAGCTACCATATTAGTAACGTTGATGCTTCAAATGGGAGTTATCTACTTGCCAATCGCGAACGAAATATTCGAAACACAGCCGTTGTCGGGTAGGGAATTACTCATTTGCCTGGCACTAAGTGTAAGTATTTTCCATGCCGTTGAGCTTGAAAAATGGATTAAAAAGCGCATCAAGAGGCAGACTGCTGAAACAACTTAGCAAGCTTTTTCTGAACCTCCGCATGACTCTTGAGCAATAACTGGGCATTACGAACGTTGCGGCTTGGCATTTGATTTATGTTATAGCTGGCTAATGTAATTGCTGGCTGATTGCAAGTCTATGGCGAACGATTTCAATAATCTATCTGCTGAGATGATAGGGGTTGACAATCTCTACAACATACTTATGCAGGCTCCTGCCGCTATTATAATTACCAAGGGAAAAGACCATCATTTCTGGCTGGCCAATGCTATTGCTTTTAAATTATTGAACAAAGGAACAAGTATCATAGGCAAACCTCTGCCTGATGCTATACCTGAAACATATGGTACAGGTATAATTGAGCTGGTTGACCATGTCTATCGTACCGGGGAAAAATGTTATAGAAGAGCCACTCCAGTGATTCTGTTCGCCAATGGACAACGGGAAGCGCACTACTTTGATATAGCTTATCAACCTTACCTGGAACAAGGCCGAGATGACCGGGCCGGTGTTATTGCAATTGTACATGACGTAACTAAGCTTGTAGAGGCCGAGAAACAGACGGCCGAAGTTGAAGAACGATTGAAGATGGCTTTAGAGGCAGCCGACATGGGCGCATGGGATCATAATTTGATTACAAATACTATAATTGCGTCTGATGGATTAAAAAAGATCTTTGGCCTGTCGCCGAAGGATGAATTTAGCTACAGGGGTTTTATTAATAGTGTGATTGTGTCTGATAGAGCCCATACGCATCGGGTCAATCAAAATGTAATGCATTTAAAAAACAATCAGTCGAGTTATGACCTTCAGTACCGCATTAGAAGAGTTAACGATGGAGAGTTGAGATGGATCAGGGCCAAAGGGAAAGTATACGCAGACCAGGAAGGAAAACCCTATCGATTCGTCGGTACTTTGTTGGACGTAACTAAAGAAAAAAATGCTGAAGAACGTTCACGGTACATCTTTGAAACGGTGCCTCTTTCTATTTGGGAGAAAGACTATTCCTCCCTGGTTCTCGAGTTAGACGAGCTAAAGCAGTTTTATGGGCAAAGATTAAAGGAGTATCTTCTCAATAGTAAGCCAGAGGTTTATCGTCTGATGTCGTTGGTGAAAATTATTGATACGAATCACGCTTCATTAAAGATGTTTGAGGCCGAGAGAAAGGAGCAACTGCTCGTAGGTTTGTCGGCAGTATTTATAGACGAATCGTGCTCCGCTTTCGTTGACGAACTCATCGCAATCGCCAACAACGATGCAAGTTTTCATGCCGAATTTAAGCTGGCAACACTAAAAGGGAAAAAGATCACATGTTCAACAACGATCATCTTTCCTCACGATGGCCAGTATAACAATGTGTTGGTTTCCCGCTATGATATTTCTGAATTAGTACGGATTAATGAAGACCTGCAGCAGTTTGTTCACATGATTTCGCATGATCTTAAGGAGCCTGTTCGTAAAATTAGCATGTACATCGGCCGCCTTCAGAAAGAGCTAAGCGAGCGACTGGATGAAACAAGCAAAGACTATATAGGCAGAATACAAACGGGAGCCGCGCGTATGGATTCTATAATTGACGGTGTGCTTACATATTCTCAGGTTAATGCATTGGAAAGATTACTCGAGCCAATTGATTTAAACGCTGTGATCAGGGATGTTGAGGTCGATCTCGAGCTGATAATTCAACAGAAATCAGCAAGGCTTCATTATTCCAATTTGCTTCAGGTGAAAGCAATACCCCTGATGCTGGATCATGTTTTCTACAATTTAATATGCAACTCTCTGAAGTTTTCTCAGGCAGGCGTAATCCCAGACATTACCATAACTTCTGCGATTGTTAATAAAAAAGGGCATCCATTTGCGCGAATAGTATTGCAGGATAATGGCATAGGGTTTGAACAAAAATACTCTGAGAAGATCTTCGGTAGTTTTACAAGGCTTCACGCCAAAGATCAATACGAAGGGGCAGGTCTTGGACTATTTATTTGTAAAACAATCATCGAGCGACATGGTGGTTCGATAAAAGCAAAAAGTAAGGAAAGTAAAGGTACTAGTTTTGAAATTCTATTGCCGCAATGACTAAGTGTAAACCTTATAGTAAAGCAGCAATTCCTGTTTCGATAAAGTGAATGTAATTTATTACAATTACTTAACGTTTAAAGCAATAAAGCTTTAGTTATTATCGAATTTGTCTATTACATCTGCTTGGAAATGTCCATTTTAGAACGTCTTGAGTCTAAGATAACAACCTTTTCATCAGTTCAAATTGTCGCTTTGTAATGCGAGGAACAGAGGCCCGCGCCTGTAGCGGGTTGCAGGCGCGCCTTAAGTACTGGGATTGGCACGATGCATCCAGTGTTATCAGCAGCCGCACCAAAATGCCGGTATGTCGCGGCGACCATTAACGCCACCAACCAGTATTTTATGGACCGGACGAGGGCCTGTGCGCGCAAAACACCAGCGCGTTCAACGTAACACAGGTTGAACTGCGAATGCCTGCAGGTATATGTGAGCTCTACGTTCACCCGTGATCCAGCAACGCCGGACGCCCAATCGCTGAGCTTGACGGTCAACACACCGGGCTCGGACTTTGTGATAGTGCCGGGCAACGGCTCTGCGGTGCCGTACAGTATGTACATACCTGCCGGTCTGCAGGCGATGATGATGAACCCACTTATAGTAAAAACGGAAACAAAAATTATCAATTCGCAAAGCGCAAGGAGACGGAACGAACGCTTACAACAAAACTTTAGAAAAAAGAATCCGGATCTGTAGCATCTTTGGCAAGCATATTGAGATGTTACTGGCTATGGAAGAGACCCCTGGCGCATCCTGGTTTGTTGCTCAAGATTCAATTGTCCGGAAGATCTGGGGCAACGCAGACATCATCCTATTCATTTTTGCCGGGGCGGCGGCTGAATTTGCCCTGAATAAAGCAGTTGACTGGCTTTATTTTACCGGCAAGCTGCCCGCCGATCCGCTTGGCCGTTTGTTTTCCACCGTCAGTTATGCCAGGAGGATCGTGTTTGCACCGGCCGATGAAGCCAAAAAAACCATTGACACGATACGAAATATACACGGCGCAGTGGAAGCAGCACGCGGAACTGCCATACCGGACTGGGCCTACCGCGATGTCTTGTTTATGCTCATCCATTATTCCATCGCATCATACGAGCTGTTTGAACGTAGGTTAACTGATACAGAAAAAGAGGAGGTGTTTGACGTATTCTACCGCGTAGGAGCCGGGATGGGGCTCAAAGAATTGCCGCTTAACTATTCCGAATGGCTGCAGGCCAGGGACGCCCACCTGGAGGCAGACCTGAAGCAAAGTGCTTATACAGCCGACTTATTTAAACAATATAAAAAGCACCTGGGCGCCATGCGATTCAGGGTGCTGATAGAAGGCCAGAAGCTGGTGGTGCCCAGAAGAGTAAAGCAACTATTAGACTTTAAGGATTTCTCGCTGCTCACACCTGTACTTCCGGTATATAAGGTAACGCGGCTGATGAAAATGGACTGGATGCTGAAGAACCTTTTGCTGCCTGCAGCATATAAAGAGGAGATAAGGGGATTGGATGTGGGCGGTTAGCTGAACAGTGTTGTTACTGCTCTGTCCTGCTCATTTCAAGACTGGACAGTACCACCTCCAGCTTATCAAAATTCTCTTCGTTCTTTGCCGGGGCAAACCCTCTTATCTTGTCACATTCCCCTTTGCTGGCAAATTGCATCCTGAACACGAGTTGTGTGGCTCCATCGTCAGTTTCATCAAAGGTAGCAACCACCCGGAACAAAGGTTTTGAAATGCGATCCCAGGCTATCAGGGTTGGACGTTCGATCTTCAGAAAGACACATTCATTCTGGTAGTGGCCTTTGTCGGGCCCGTGCATAGTGAACCGCCACCTGCCGCCCGGCCTGGGGTCAAACTCGTAAAAAGTATTTGTAAAGCCGGCAGGTCCCCACCACTTTGCCAAAAGCGCAGGATCGGCCCACGCCTGGAAGACGGCGTCCGGTGAATTATGAAACACTCTCGAGCTGACTATTTCACAGTCGGGAGCTATGCTAAAAAGTTCTGTATCCATTTTTCAACTTCTTATTGAAGTTAAGCAAAGCTGCACAAAAATGGGTTTGGTTTTTTGACAGCGTATTTTATCGGGTAAATTTAATGTTGTATATTTGCTATGGTAAAATTGGTTTTGATACAACAATAAGAACCAGCAACCATGCATCGAAAACAAAGCTTCAAAACAGCGAATAAAAACTAACAAATTCACGATCAAATCCGCTATCGACAAGTGGTTCATGGAGTAATAGTCATCAAAAACCGTAACAAACCTAAACCTCGAACCAGCGAAACAAAAGTTATGATTTCTTCAGCAGCATTTGAACATCTAAATACTTGCTTGTCAAAATATTAAATTACACATATGGAAAAATGTTGTCACGAAAAAACTACAAAACGACAACAAGTGGCATCATTTTGAACCCGGGAGATTTGATTTAAATTAAAATTTGTGTAGTTAAATAGCTACGCATATATTTGTAGTCAAATAGCTACACGATGAATTTGAGAAGAGACGTATTCCAGGCCATTGCAGATCCAACAAGAAGAGCGATACTCCTATTGGTAGCGACCCAGTCGATGACTGCCGGGGCGATTGCAGCCAATTTCGACACTGCCAGACCCACAGTCTCTAAGCATCTGCAGATACTGACCGAGTGCGAATTGCTGGAACAGGAACAAAACGGAAGGGAAGTATACTACCACATAAACGCTAAAAAAATGAAAGAAGTAGCCGAATTTATAGAACCATTCCGCCAGCTTTGGGACGACAGGTTCAACAAACTGGAAGCTATTATGAAAAACTATAAGTCAAAAAAATAGAACGTCATGGAAAGGAAAACAAAGATCAGCGCCGAAGACGGCAAGCAGGACCTGGTGATCACGCGGGACTTTGATCTGCCGGTGGAGTTATTGTTTAAAGCATATATCGAGCCTGAAATTGTGGAGCAATGGATGGGTACTAAGGTGCTGAAGCTTGAGAACAGGGAACACGGCAGCTACCAGTTCGAAACAACCGATCCGAAAGGAAACAAACACAGGTTTAGCGGGGTGGTACATGAGTTTGTACTTGATCAAAAGATCACCCGCACGTTTGAAATGGAGAATACACCGTTTCCGGTCCAGCTCGAGTTCCTGGAATTTGAAAAGATAACGGACGATACCAGCAAACTCAGCATGCATATTGTTTACAAATCAGTCGCATTCAGAGACCAGATGCTGCACCTGCCTTTTGCCCAGGGTATCAACATGGCGCACAACCGAATACAAGAAATCGTAAGCAAATTAAAATAAAACACTATGACAAAAAGAAACAAGATCATATACTGGGTGGCTACACTCTGGCTTGCATTAGGTATGACTGCAACCGGCATAGTACAGTTGTTGAGAGTGAAGGGTGAAGTGGAGTTTATTTTAGACTTAGGCTACCCGGACTATTTCCTGAGCTTACTGGGCCTTTCAAAGATACTGGCAGTTGTAGCGTTGCTTATCCCTAAATTCCCTTTGCTGAAAGAATGGGCTTATGCGGGTCTTTTCTTTATGATGTCAGGAGCATTGTTTTCACATATAGCACACCACAGCTCCCTCAAAGAGATTGCACCTGTGTTGTTATTACTTGTCCTGATCGCAACATCCTGGTATTTCAGGCCCGCTGATAGGAGGCCTATTTCAGTTAATTTTAGTAAATGAACAGGGTGAATCCTAAGGTTGATTTCTACTTTGCCAAGGGCAAACCCTGGCAGAAAGAACTGGAGCAATTAAGAGCTATCGCCCTTGACTGCGGACTGGACGAAGACTTGAAATGGGGTTGTCCTTGTTACACGTTTCAGAAGAAGAATATTGTGCTGATACACGTGTTTAAAGAATACTGCGCGTTCCTGTTTTTCAAAGGCGCATTGCTAAACGATCCCGAGGGCATCCTGATACAACAAACGAAGAATGTACAGGTGCCGCG
>JAJNBR010000325.1 GCA_021156265.1 Flavipsychrobacter sp. | reverse complement strand
ATTAACGGCATCAAAATGCTGTTTGGCGAAAATATTTACCAGGGTGGCGTCCTTGACCGCGAACTGATTTCGTCGATCGTCTTTAAACGACCGGAAATACTTGCCGAACTGAATAAACTAGTACACCCAGCTGTTATGCGTTACGGCGAGCAATGGATGGAAAGCCACGACAGTCCCTATGTGATCAAAGAAGCTGCTATATTCTTTGAAAGCGGCAGTTTTAAGGATATGGACATTATGGTGGGTGTGTATGCTCCCTATCAACTCCGCATAATCCGCACCATGGAGCGAGACGGAATATCGCAGGAAAAAGTTTTATCCCGCATGGCGCAACAGATGGATGATGAGGAGAAGATGAAATTATGCGATCATGTCATTACCAATGACGATGTCGCACCGATAATCCCGCAAGTGTTACAACTGCATGAAATTTTCGTTCAGCAGGCAAGCAGAACTAACTACCGAAAACCTTCATAGCGCTTTTATACTGGCGTTGATAATCCTTTTCTTTCTCGCCAGCCAGTATTTGCTCAGCATATTCTTTCATGATATCCAGCTTCTGCCGGGCCTCATCCTTTTCAACATTTTTACGTGCTTCCTGCACACGCTCTTTATACTCGCGTGCTGCCTCAAAGAAGAATGACCCCATTGCAAAGCGATAAGAGCCGATACTCTCTGAGTTGACCAATTGTACGTACACAGGCAGCGCTTTTTCGAATGCAGCCACGTCACGCACGTTCTTGATATAAGTCGTCATTGCATGAGCAAACCCTATTTTGTTAGTACCGTACAGGTAAGGTGCACGACCGGTATACAGTTCAACGTCGGCGGCATTACCTTTTTCCCCGATTATTTCTAAAGCAGTAAACAACAAGCGGGCCTTGGGATCGGTTTGCAACACCGCTTTAGACAACGCATACGCAGTGTCGTCTTTAAGTTTATTAAGCCCGTTGAGCGCTGCGCCTGCTACGTTATACGAACTATCTGCCAATGCAGCCAGCATGTCCGGTTTGCTGCCTTCCACTTTCCAGGCCGACAATACATCAAACGCCGCGGCGCGTACCCTGGCAGCGCCGTCATTCACGGCCATCATCGCAACCTGCTGGCGCCATTTGTCCTGCAATTTTTTAGTGCTCTGCCTCGCAAGGTATCTCGATACTTGTTCGCGAATGCCGGCTTCTTTGTCTGTTAGCGCCATTGTAAATACCGCTTGAGCGTTGCTGTCCGTCAATAGTCTGCTGGCAGCAGCTACCGCCCTGTAGCGATTCAAATAGTTATCCTGGCTGTGTAAAAACTGAGCTTTGAACTCCCCAGGTTGCTTGTTATCGGCCATTCTACCTACCAGCCAGTTGCGCGAATCGGGTATAACAACCGGACGCATGCCGTTTTTATACGGATAAGTAAACACTACCTCCCTTCTGTTTATATCCCAGTCTACAACAGACTTTTCATTACCATACAAGACCTCGGCCTTGACCGGTAAAACAAAAGAGCTGTCCTGTTTTTGCTCAATGGTGACTTGCAGCTCTTTTGCAGCGTCATCATAATCATACTTTACGTTCAACATAGGAAAGCCGCCCCTGTTGTACCATTGTTTAAAGAACCAATTCCAATCCTGTCCCGTAGCTTCCTCGACTGCCAATCGCCAGTGAGTTGCCTCAGCAGGTTTTAGGGCGTTCTGTGTCAGGTATATTTTCATGGCTTTAGAAAAGGCTGAGTCGCCCATCAAGCCATGCATATATTTAAGAATTGCCCCACCCTTTTGATAAGAGATAAGATCAAACATCTCTTCCTGGGTGGAATAGCGGTGGCGCACCAGAGGTGGCTCCGATTGCCGTGCCGATAATAGATATTTAACCAGATCATCGTGCGCCAGTTCATCTGCCGAAGCATCGCCATATTTATGCCTGCGCCAAAGTTGCTCACCATAGGTAGCAAAAGATTCATTCACCGTCAGGTGCGACCAGGATTCGGCGGTAACGTAATCACCAAACCACTGGTGGAATAGCTCATGCGAAACAATGTCCTCATGATCCTTATCGGCTATCTCGCGGGCGTTCTGGTTCATGAATTCACCAAATACGGTAGCAGTAGTATTTTCCATTGCTCCCGATACGTAATCGCGTACAACAACCTGGCTGTATTTGTTCCATGGATATGGTACGCCGGTGATCGTAGAGAAATACTCCATCATTTCCGGCGTATTCTTAAACATCAGGCGCGCATAACGTTCATACTCCGGCTCCACGTAATAGCTCACTTCCCTGCCCCGCCACTTATCGTCTTCAACAATTGCATAATTACCCATGGCCATCATGACGGCATATGGCTGAATGGGCTTTTCCATGATCCAGGTGTCGGTACGTAACCCGACGCCTGCCCGCACTTGCGACAGCAAATAGCCATTGCTTAAGGTCTTGAAGCTATCAGGCGCTGTTATCTCTACCTGGGTGGTAAACCGTTCGTTAGGTTTGTCGAAAGTGGGCATCCAGTGTGATGTAGGTCTCGCCCTGTGTCCATATTTGTACGGGTTTATTGGGTACTGCATTGTCGGTATTGATAAAATACAATCCCCTATCCTCACTGATAGCTTTGCTACCACCGGCTGCTTCGGCATAAGGCATTGCCTTATATTTAACGTAGAGCTGGATGGTATCCTGCGTTTTGTATTGCTTGCCAAATTTTATTTTGAGCCGGTTGTCTTTGTACTCGAATGGGAGGCTTACCCGGTCAGCCCCCTCCAGCATCACCGATCGTATCTCCATGCTTTTTGCATCCAGTACCAGCGTATCGGTTGGATATATATAGGGGTGCAGGTTGATCCAGGCCTCCCCATCGGCAGTGCGTGCGGCCAGGTTGAAGCTTATAGCTACCCGGGTGTGGGTTATATCCCACGCTAGTGGTGCGGTGGCCCTGTATATATCCAACCCTTTGTTAGTACCGGTCACCACCATCGGGTCGAGGGTTACCCTTCTCCCAACATTCCGATTAGCACACGAGGAAACGATCAGCAAAAAGGCACAGAATACAAAAAGACGATTCATATTTATAAGGCTGGATTTGGCGGCTTAAAGCTAACACATCGCCTAGTTTTTATAATCCCTTTTTCAGGGTGAATTACAGTTTAACCTCATATCTCCACCCCTTTTGTCAAATTTGAGCATTCCACCGCTAATTGACTATTTTTGCTGTTTCAAGAAAGCCTACATGCTGGAGATAACAGTAAATGAACGCAAGACATTCTCGATAGCAAACGAAGATGGCCATTGGGTTATTAATAAT
>JAJNBR010000098.1 GCA_021156265.1 Flavipsychrobacter sp. | reverse complement strand
TGCGGATGCTCTATGCGCACGCCGAGTGCAAACGGCTTAGCTTCTATCTCGATATTCTTATAGTGTAGCAGCGCGAAAATATCGCGGGCTGAATGTCCCGTGGCAAGTACTACCGCCTTTGTCGGAATCGTATCGCCATTGGCCGTCTTTACACCTGCAACACTATCGCCTTCAATAACAATATCGGTAAGCTTCGTTTCAAATCGCACTTCGCCGCCACAAGCCACTACCTGGTCGCGCATGGCAGTTATTATGTGTGGCAACTTGTTCGTGCCTATATGCGGGTGTGCTTCATACAGTATGCGCTCATCTGCACCAAAGTGATGAAACAATTGCAGGATGCGCTGCACATTGCCACGCTTGGTAGAACGTGTGTACAGCTTGCCATCGCTATAAGTGCCTGCACCACCTTCGCCAAAACAATAGTTCGACTCGGGGTTTACAACGCCCTCTTTATTCATGGCAGCGAGGTCGCGACGGCGGCTGCGCACATCCTTGCCGCGTTCCAGTACGATAGGTTTGTATCCCAGCGATATCGCGCGCAAGGCGCCAAATAATCCTGCAGGACCTGCGCCTACGATCACGACATGTGGCGCATGGGTCACGTCCCGCAACAGTGGATCAAAGACAGGACGCTCCTGTACTTTTTCATCAATGAACACCTCCAGTTGCATTACCACTTTGGGCTGCCTGCTACGGGAATCTATCGAACGTTTTTGAATGGAATAACCGGTAACGCGCCTGGCTGGTACGCCTGCTTCAGCAGCTGCTGCACGTTTAACCAGGGTGTCATCGGAAGCCTCCGTGGGAGGCAAGGATATGGAAACTGTTTTTCTCATCTGCGTTAGGTTTTTATCCTAAAAGCAACCTCAGATCAACCTGATTATTCTGATTAAAACTGAGCGTATTATTATCTACAATAAACAACAAACAGGCGAATCAGCTCAATCAGTCTAATCTGAGGTTCTGTTTGTATTTCTCCTTCACCTTGTCCAGGTGATCAACAAACCTCTGCACATTCGGATCGTACGGATATCCGTCTTCTGCCAACTTATTACCATTCTCATCAATAAAAAAGTAGAAGGGCTGTGAGTTTGAATTGAACTTGGCTGCCTGCAGATCTTCGTTCCTGTCCCCAACCGTTACCACATTGGCCTGCAATGCCTGTGAATAGTATTGCTCACCGGCAGGAAGGTCCCTCTTATCATAATCGCAATACAGTGACGCAACGATAAAATCATTCTTCAACCTCTTGGCCACTTCCGGCTTAGACCATACCTGCGATTCCATCTTACGACAGTTCACACAGTTAATGCCGGTAAAATCGAGCATGATCGGTTTTTTCAATTTCTTTGCTGCAGCAAGGGCTTCTTCAAATTCAAAATAAGTAACCAGTCCCAGGTTCTTTACTACCGGCGGCTCGTACATGCGCATTTCCTCTACATACTTCACCGGAGCGACACCGTTGTCGCTGTGTACAGAAGTGCCGTGATTGGCACCACCTGAATCCCCACTACCTATCACGAAATCCTGTGTACCCATCGGCGGTACAAACTGGCTCATGCCATTGAGCGGCGCGCCCCACATACCTGGAAACAGGTATAACGCAAACGTAAAACTGCAGATGGCGAGGAACAGGCGAAAGATCGAAACATATTCCTGCCCGTAAATGTTTTTGGGAGAAGCGTCGTCGTGCGACAGCTTAAGCCGGCCAAGCAGGTAGAAGCCCAGCAGTATAGCGAGCACGATCCATATCGCGATGAATATCTCCCTGTCCAGCAAACGCCAGCCCATAGCCAGGTCTGCGTTCGACAGGAACTTCAGCGCCAGCATCAGTTCGAGGAAACCGAGTACCACTTTTACCTGGTTGAGCCAACCACCCGAAGCCGCCATCTTGTTGAGCAGGCCGGGGAAGATGGCAAACAGAGCAAAGGGCATAGCGAGCCCTATCGAGAAGCCAAGCATACCAAGCGTTGGCCCCACGAAACCACCTTTACCCGCGATTACCAACAGCGGACCGACAATAGGACCGGTACATGAGAACGATACGATCACCAGCGTCATCGCCATAAAAAAGATTCCGCCAAAACTGCTCAGGCCTGCTTTTGAATCGGTCGTACTTGTCCACGAAGAAGGAAGTGTGATCTCAAAAGCGCCGAGAAATGAAATACCAAAGATCACGAAGATGATGAAGAAGAACAGATTCGCTATCCAGTTAGTTGAAAGATTATTGAGTGCATTAGCACCAAACATCACCGAAATCAATACACCAAGTAGTGTAAAGATGATAATTATAGACAGTGAATAATAGATAGCATTCCTGATACCTTCCGCACGCGTTTTACTACGTTTGGTAAAGAAGCTTACAGTTATCGGGATCATTGAGTATACACACGGTGTAAGCACCGCAGCAATACCACCGGCCAGCGCCATAAAGAATAACCAGAGTAAGGATTTCTTTTCCTCTTTAGGCTTATCATTATCATGAACTGCCGAAACCGCAGTCTTGTTTACAGTATCGCTAGCGGCTGCCGGGGAAATTGCAGCGCCAATCAACGAATCCGCTTTTACGGTATCAGCAGTAGTCGTGTCAGCACCAACCAGTTCAGGATCATTTACGGTAAATGTAAAACTCTTGGTCTTGGGAGGAAGGCAGCCCTGCTCGTTGCAGGTCATATAGGTGTACTTACCTGTGATCTTACCGTTGGCAGTAACTGTAACCGGCTGAATAAAATCCACCTTCTTGAAATAGTGTACAGTACCAATATCTTCTATGGTCTCATCTATGCGCTGGCCTTTCTCCGTGACTTTACCGGCCAGCTTATAGTTATCGCTTTTGTTGAATTTGAACTCAGGCGGGGGAAAGCTTCCGTCGCCACCCGGATCCAGCGAATAGATATGATACCCGTTCTTTACATTCACATGGAATATGAGATCATATTCGTTGCCCTTCTTTTTCTTAACCTCGAATTTCCATTCGGTTGGATCCTCTATCATCTGGGCATTCGCTGTCCATGATATGAAGAAACCAAGCGCTAAAAGTAGCGCTGTCCTAAAGCGTGTGACCATTGCGGTAAAGATTCTTATGTAAAGAAACCAAGATATTGCTTTTCGTTGGTCCCGTTTGTGACTTTAAGATAATTTTAGCTAAATAACCGCTTAGTTCATATGCGCGAACGCCTGCAGGATAGCACGACCGTCGATGTTGTTCAGGTCACTGCTGCATGCACGTTCAGGGTGTGGCATCATTCCAAACACATTACGCCCTTCGTTGCAGATGCCCGCTATGTTATTGGTAGCTCCATTCGGGTTTGATCCGATATGTACCTCACCCTGCTCGTCGCAATAACGGAAAACCACCTGGTTATTCTTATTCAGCTTTTCAAGGGTAGCCGCATCTGCATAATATCGGCCTTCGCCATGAGCTACCGGTATTTGCAGAATGTTTTTTCCGACACTTTTACCAACGATATTCTGGTCGTTCTCAGCTTTGATGAAAACGTTTTTGCAAACAAACTTCTGGTGATCGTTCTGCAACAATACGCCTGGTAACAGACCCGCTTCGCACAGAATTTGGAAACCGTTACATACACCCAGCACCTTACCGCCATCGTTAGCGAATTTTATCACCTGCTCCATCATCGGGCTGAAACGTGCCAGCGCGCCACAACGCAGGTAATCGCCGTAAGAAAATCCACCGGGCAGTACGATGCAATCGTCCTTTGTAAACATGCTGAGGTCGCTGTCTTTGTGCCAAAGCATTATGACTTCGTGTCCAAGATCATCTTGCAACGCATGCATCATATCCCTATCGCAATTTGAACCGGGAAATACAATAACTCCAAATTTCATTATAAAAAGTATTCTGTTAATAGTTATACGCCACCTGGCATATGATTATAAATAGCAGGGAAAAGTAAAATGTAAAATTACTAAACCGTTTGCTTTTTTCAAGATTTAATGGTTGGGCTATTATCAAACTCAATGCCGGCATAACGATAAGCCAGCTATATTGCCGCGTAGATTCAGTACTCATTGCTACAATCACTGACAAGACGCAAGCAATAAATATCATTACCCAACTGCGTCGGAGGAATACAGCGGAGCGCTGCATTTGTGCCTGCATCACAAATGCCCCCATAGAGAACAATATGACCAAACCTGTAACAGCTATAACGAGATAAGGCAAGTCACTCACCCTGGCCGGAATTGCAAATCCTATATGCGGCCACAACTTCATTGCTGGAAATCGATCTATGATAAAAAGAATACCTGCAAAAAAATACAAAGGTGTCAGGTATCCCATAAGACTCACTATCCATTCCCCGGCGTTAAAGCTCCGCAACAAAATAAGTGCGACAAAAAGAAGCAACAGAAACACTGCAGCAGGGAAATGAACTATTGCAGCACACGACAGCAGAAAACCTGCATTATATATCTGCTTGCGAGGCTGGTTCGTTTGATGAAATGAGAATAAGGCCAGGAATGCTCCTATCAGGAACCAGTTCAGCACCAGCCCCTCGCTAAAATAACTAAATGAAGGGTGAATGGATGTGAGTAGTATATAACAATAGGCTACCACATATGTAGGGCGACCGAATAGCCTGTACCGTATCGTTACGGCATTGAGAAAGAGCGCCTGACCAAATAGCATGATCACGGCTACCATTGTATAACCGAACGCACTCCTGCCCGTCACTACATCGAACACATTCAGAACTCCTTCGTAAAACACATGATCAGCGGTTACCACAGGCAACTGAGGATTTGCCAGCGCCTGCAGTTTAACAAGAAGCGTGAAAATAAACAGAATGAGGACCGTATACGGACTGTTATTCCGGATGAGATGAAGCACAGGCAGCTTTAATTTGGGGGCTAAAATACAACTTTAGCAAAGCAAATCTGTTTTTTGCGAAGGCACGGCACCACTGTTTCCCTTGCTGCTATCTGTTTGCCTGATCGGGGCAGCCAATCCGGATCATCCGCTTTGCCAGCCGCCAATGATCTCATCGTCACCTTACCAACCGGATCTACGCTTGCCAATTGTATCCGCGAGCGGCTTGAATTGAAATCATTGAATAGGAAACCTAGCGTGCCCCCGGTATTAATGAGGTTGAAGGAAGAGAATATTCCGCCATCTTCCTGTGAGTATTGATCTTTACGTATGAATGTGTGCCAGTCACGTACGCCCTCAGCGTTATAGGACATAGCCAATATATCCTGGTAGTGATATTCACGAATAGATGCTGAAAGCGTTGGATAATACCAGCTGTAATAACCATAACCCGGCCCGCCGCCACTTCTTGTTGTAACAAAATAATCTTCGGCTATAAACACAAAGCCACCATCATTTTTCACGATGATATTTCTTACAAAAAAGTCGTTGAAAGCTTTTTTTGTATTCCTTTCCCCCGTTGCATTGCGCAGACGTTCATCGAAGCCAATGTTCTTCCTGTTTTGAAAAGATCTGCTCGCGAGATCATAATAGGAATAAAGTACGCCCTCATAGTTGCCATTCTTTTTCATCGAATAAAACCCGCCCACGTATATTCTGCCCTTGTTATTATCCATTTTCATGTATGTACCCGCAGCAAATTTGCCGTTCAGTGGCATTTCGGTGACATGGAACTCGGTAGCTTCGCCAGTGACTGATAAAAGCCAAAGCTGGTCGGCAAAGTTTCTGCTGCCAACCGGAGTATAAGTGGGCAAGTGGAAAGAGCCATCGTTAGCTGTAATACCTTCACCGGCGGCAAGATCGTTGTCGGAATTGAAAGTGGTGGATACAGTTCTCTCAACGGTAAGGTCGGATGACAGCCACCTGCCATTAAATGCCAACGAGCTCCCTTTAACGATCGATGAATACACTACAATATGCTGCTTATCATCTGACACGGATGAAGAGAAGTAGTCTTTGTTGGGGCCAAAGAATCCTGTCTTAGCAGAGTCGAGCGCGACAGGCCCGTTTTTTAACATGCCAGCGTGATCCAGCAGAGCTGCATATTGTACCACCATGTTATGCTCTACAGCCTGATACAACACGATGATCTTATCAGTATAAGGAATGAATCGCGTTTCGTATATCTTTTTCGGGAAGAAGTCAAGTATCACCGTTGCAAGGCGATTCATTTGTTCGTCATAGGCGTCCAGGTAAAACCCTTCAGCTGAGCCGCGATAAGTGTAAAGCCGGCTGCCGGCCTTGCCGACTACGGAAAAGTCGCCCGTGCGGAGATCAAATTTTTCATACGGTGTATATAAAACTTCCTGCGAGCGTGCCGCATGACACAAACCACAAACCACCATCATTATCAACAATACCTTCGCTTTCATTCTCTAAGACGTTTACTATAGAACTTAATTATTTTGTTTCGCGGTTGAATCAGCCAGCGCTGCCTGAACTATAGAATCTGCTTTTGCTTTCACCTCAATTGACATTCGCCTGTCAAGGTCTTCCATTGCCTGCATGTTGATCTCTTCCATTTTAATGGCCACCAATGAATCGACTTTTGCGTCGATTCTGCTTTGAGTAATAGCTTTTTTCTTGGCTTTACAACAGGCAAGCGTTACCAGGGCTGCAACAAGAAAGACGGCCATTTTATTCATAATTGTTCGTTTAGCGCGTAAATTTATTACAATCGACGTGACTTTGCCTTTTTCTTACACATTAACCCATCATTTTACCATTTTTTCTCAAATATTTATAGGTTTGAATGCCCGTATTATCAGGAAAAAGAAGGAAATTTACATAGTATGACCTGCAAGTATTTTTACAGTCTGTTTTTGGTGTTGGCGATGCTCCTTGCAGGGCGTTCATTTGCCCAGCCATCTCCAAACGACAGCATTATGTTAGGCGGCATTGTAGTCGGAGCAGACACATTTGCTATGGCTTTTTTACCCGATGTTACGGTAAAGGACAAGCTTCCCAAAAAGCTTGCTAAACAGCGTATCCGCATGGATAGGCTAAAGTACAACGTCGCAAAAGTTTACCCGTACGCTATTATCGCTGCCGATGTGTTAAAAGACGTTGATGTGACATTGGCCAAATACGAGGATGATAAGGCCAAACGAAAGGAATACCTTAAATCGCTTGAAAAAGAGCTGAACCGCCGTTTTAAGGGCGAACTCGAGAACATGACGATCACACAAGGTCAGATTCTTGTTAAATTAATCAATCGGCAGACGGGTAAGAATTGTTTCGGCATTATCCGTGAGTTAAAAGGTGGTTTTTCGGCTGTAGTCTGGCAGTCTGTCGCTTTGCTGTTTAGCAATAACCTGAAGCGAGAGTACGATCCCGTAGACAGAGACAGGGAGATCGAATATGTGGTTGCGGAACTTGAAGCGAACCATTACCATAACTGGCGTTACCAACGCCAGCAGGCTATGCAGATGCAGTCCAGAAGATATTAATATGTATCTTTGCCAACTTCTATGCAAAAACTGCACATTCTCGCAATAGCTGCGCATCCTGATGATATTGAATTAAGCGCCGCCGGTACACTTATCAAGCACGCAAAACTAGGCCAGAAAGTAGGCATTCTTGACCTTACCCAAGGCGAGTTAGGCACCCGCGGCTCGGGGCCATTGCGCTTACAGGAAGCTGCTGCAGCAGGCGAGGTAATGGGAATGGCTGTACGCGAAAATGCCGGTATGGCCGACGGCTTCTTTCAAAATGACAAGGAGCACCAATTAAAACTCATTAAATATATCAGGAAGTACCAGCCGGATATCGTTATAGCTAATGCTCTTGAAGACCGGCACCCGGATCATGGTAAAGGCGGAAGATTAATCGCTGATGCCTGCTTTTTTGCAGGGTTGAGAAAGATAGAAACCACTTTGGATGGAAGCGCCCAGGAACCCTGGCGTCCAAAAAGGATTTTTCACATGATCCAGGATCGTTTCCTTGAGCCCACTATTATTGTCGACATTTCGGACAGTTTTGAGACGAAAATGGAAGCCATAAAAGCCTATAAGAGCCAGTTTCACGATCCTAACTCCAATGAGCCCATCACCTATATAGCCAGCCAGGATTTCCTGGAGAACATCCGTTACCGTGCCTCTTTACTCGGGAAACGCATCGGAACCCGGTATGCCGAAGGATTTATCTGCGAAAACACACCTGGAGTTGCTGATCTGGATAAGCTTTTGCTTCCACAAATGGCTTAAAACAAAAAGTTTGTAAAATATTTTGTCGTTAGATAAAAAAACAAGACCTTTGCAGTCCTTAAAAAAATAAATCATGGCACGCGTTTGTCAGGTCACAGGCAAGAAACCCATTACAGGTCATAAAGTATCCTTCTCTAACAAGAAAGCAAAACGTCGTTTTCTGCCCAATCTGCAGACTAAGCGTTTTTTCCTGGTTGAAGAAGACCGTTGGGTAACAATCAAATTAGCAGCAGATGCTATTCGTACCATCAACAAGAATGGTCTGTATTCTGTAGTTAAACAGCTTCGCGCTCAAGGCGAGAAAATCTAATTAAATAAAAGCATTAAAAGACTTATACGATGGCTAAAAAAGGAAACCGCGTTCAGGTAATTTTAGAGTGCACCGAACATAAAAACAGCGGTCTGCCCGGCACAAGCCGTTACATCTCCTCTAAGAACAAGAAAAACACTCCTGAGCGTATAGAGCTGAAGAAATTCAACCCTATCATGAAGAAGGTGACTGTTCACAAAGAAATTAAATAATCTATTTTAAAAATATTTGAGTCATGGCAAAAGCAGCTAAAACCGCGATCAAGAAGGACCCGAAACTTGCCGCAGAAGCTAAGAATTATACTAAAGTAATTAAAGCTGTACGCAGCCCTAAATCTGGCGCGTATACCTTTAAAGAAGTAATCGTTCACAAAGAGAAAGTGAAGGACTACTTAGCAAAATAAGACAGCCTCTATAGACTAAGACTATAACCTTAGTACTTATAAACATATTCATCAAGCCATCCCACCCGGGGTGGCTTTATTTTTTTGGGCATTGTTTAACATAAAACATTGAGTTTCAAATAGCTTACGGGCACAGTCTTTTTACAAGATAAGGTGTACAAAACTGCTGTGTTATGGACAGGACAATGCATATGAGTGACAGGAAGAAGAATATACTTGGCGTGCTGAGTTTCATCCCCTTGATAACGTTTTTGACCTTCGTAGGTTATTTTCTATACCTCTGTCAGCCGCTGATCAAGGCTAATACCCTGTTTGTGGACCACGAAAGCCTGGCTACTATCATGTCGAATCACTATCCAACGCTGTTGGTACTGTCAATGCTGGCGTTCTTTACAGGTATCGCCATGCTGATATACTACCTGGTGCATATTACCCGGCTGACCTCGATGAACTCGGGTGAGAAGCTGGCCTGGATGATATTTATGGTAACTTTCGTGGGTATCTCGTTCCCGATATTCTGGTATAGCGAGATCCGCCACGAGCCTGAACACCTGCCGATATACCCGGATATTGCTTAATATCCGATTCATCATATATCAAAAAAGCCCGCTCTCAGGAGCGGGCTTTTCTTTTATACCAACATTGTAACCGGGTTTTCCAGGTGCGCTTTGAGCGTCTGGAGGAAACGGGAACCAACGGCCCCATCTACTACCCTATGGTCACAGCTGAGTGTTAATTTAAGCAACT
>JAJNBR010000001.1 GCA_021156265.1 Flavipsychrobacter sp. | reverse complement strand
GATGGATATACGGATGGTGTCCCCCGGCGTTTTTTGTTGCGGAATAGCAGTAAAGCCCTTTGCCGGGTATTGGGAAATGATATAGTCGATAGCCGGTCTGTATCCCGCAGCATCCCCGTCGAAAACGGAGTCGTAGCAACTCCCCGGTGTTGTGCGGCCAAATTCAACAAGGTATTTGCGGTACAAACCTTTTGCAAGTGCTTGCGTAGGCAGGCAATTATCTGCCTGGCACTGGCGCGAGGTATCGGAGACGACGATGACGCTGTATTGGTAATGTGCCGTGTCCAGGAGTTCGTTAGCCGTCGCCTCGGTAAACGCATAGTTGAGCGCGCCTTTACCGGTTGGTTTTATGTCCTGCAGTCGCAGGCCGACCTGGTAAAAGTTCTCTTTCGAGAACCGCACCTCAGGCCTGGAGTCCTTGCATATATTCAACGACAAGGGATACAAATGACCATATGCGCGCAGAGCAAACTGTATATCGTCATTGTGGCCATACATCTCCTCAGCAAGCCCTGTAATAAACTGGGACGCAAGCTTGTATTTCGAGCCCTGTCCCTGCCAGCTCTCTGCCATGCCAGCAGAACCATTGAGTATCACCAGTATACGGTGCGGTTTGACTGCCGTTTGGGCCGAGGCCATTTTTGCCATAGCCACCAAAACGACAACAACCGACAACAATTTCAAGCGACTCATATCCAATCGGGGAATTATGTTGACACTATAGTTAAGGCCCGCTGCACGATCTCGGGGTGGTCGAAACCAAGTTCGGGTAGGTCATTTACATCAAACCAGCGGGCATCTGCGGCGTCATCCTGCCCTTTAGCCTCCAACAGTTCATCTACAATACCTACATATGCTACTGACAATACCCTGTCGCGCGGATCACGGTCTATAGCGTCAAATACATCTATCCTCTTAAGATCGATACCGGTCACACCGGTTTCTTCCTCCAGTTCGCGATGCACCGCTACATCGCAGGTCTCGGTTATATCTACAAACCCGCCGGGCAGGCACCATTGGCCTTTAAAAGGTTCGTTCTTCCGTTGTATCAGTAAGACTTTGAGCCCGTCCGCTACCCTGGCAAAAACAACAGCATCAGCGCCCAGGGCAAAACGTGGATATTCGTACGTGTATGGCATAAAAGCAGAATGGCCACACAAAATACCGCTTATTTGGTTTCAAACGTCTGCACATTCCGGGCAGCAAAATGAGGGATATTTATTTCAGGCGCCGTTCATAATTTTCGCGTACGTGCTGGTTGACATAGGTAGTCAACCCGGCTCCGGCCTGGGCAAGAAGTTTCATTTGGTCAACATGCGTTTTCCCAGGTTTTTTATAGGAATACAGGTATTGCCGCCCATCATCCTTAAACTCAAGAATAATACCCTGGAGAAGGAGCTCAAACGCCGCTACTCCACCATTGCCCGTTTTGTCTTCGTATCGCTCCCACATTCGCCGGCCTTTCCGGTTTGCCCAAAACTTTCATGCCTCAAATACAAGAGGGCTTTGCGTATGCAAAGCCCTCTGAATCAAATAACGCAAATCAATTATTTCCTGATATCCATTTCTTCCAGCAGGTTATGGGCTTTACCCATTTTCTCTATCAGGAAGAGGATGAAACGAGAATCGGTGCAAATTGTACGCTTGTATTTTTTATCGAAGGCAATGTCACCGCTCATCGCTTCCCAGTTGCCATCGAAAGCAATACCGATCCATTCGCCATTACCATTTATGATCGGGCTACCCGAGTTACCGCCGGTAATATCATTCGTTGTAATGAAGCAGGTTACCAGTTCACCATTTGCATTGGCATAGCGGCCGTAGTCCTTCTTCTTATACAGGTCCACCAGTTCCAGCGGAAGGTCAAACTCATCGTCACCGGGCTTGTACTTTTCCATCACACCATCCATTGTAGTGTAGTAGTCGAACTTTACGGCATCCTGGGGTTCGTAGCTGGCTACAGTGCCGTAAGTGATACGCATAGTAGAGTTAGCATCAGGATAGAACAGGGAATTTTTATTCATCTCCGTCAAGCCTTTAATGTAGGTCTTAGCAAACTCTTTCTTCTTCTCGTTAAAGGTATTTACTTTCTCCTCGTAGTTGTCTTTGTAGTTCTTTACAAAACTGTACGCATAAGCAAATGCAGGATCGTTGGTCAGGTCTTGCTTTGTCGGATTTTGAATGAACGCATTCAGCTTGTTGCTATCGAGCAGGAAGGTGTTACTGTACACAAAGTTTGTATAGTCCGCGTACGTTTTCTCGCTGGCGCTGCTGCCGTAGTTTTTGAAGATGGTATTTTTATAGATAGCCGGGTGCTGTGCCTGCGGAACATCATTATAGAACATTTGCGTCATAGCTGCGAACAGTTCTTTGTCCGTAGGCACATCCAGCGTACGCATGATCGATTTGTAGTTTTTCTTCAGATCGTCTGTGTGTTTCTTAACCGTATCTCTGTTAGGGCTGTTCTTATCCAGCTCTTTGTACAACGGCTCCAGGGATACAGCCAGGCGACTCAACGCAGGTGCGCGGAACGCCTCGCTGTAATAGGTTACATGCTTGGCATAAGGCTGGTACGTGCCATACAGGTTGTTGTACTGTTTGGTAAGGTCCTTGTATTCCGATTTCTTATTCTTAACGGCCCAATCGGTAAATGCTTTCTCTTTAACGATCTTCTCATCAACCACATTCAGGCGTTTCAGCTGCTCAGTCTGACCAATAAAATATTTCCAGTAGTTAGAAATGCTTGCATAAGACGAAGTGTATTTCAGGTAAACCGATTTATCCTGGTCCATATGCTTGCGCATTATAGCCAGGCGCTTGTCGCGCAGCTTAACGATAGAAGGGTTCACGTCATTTATCGCCAGGTCGATACCGCTGGAAACCTCGTAGCGGTTGGTGCGGCCGGGATAACCGAAGATCATCGCATAATCGCCCTCTTTTACACCTTTGATAGAAATAGGCAGGTATTTCTTGGGACGGAAAGGAACGTTGTCTTTGGAATACTCCGCAGGTTCGTTGTCTTTGTTAGCGTACACACGGAACATCGAAAAGTCGGCTGTATGACGGGGCCACATCCAGTTGTCCGTATCGCCGCCAAACTTACCCAGCGACTTTGGAGGTGTGCCTACCAGGCGTACGTCTGTATACTTTTTATAAACCAGCAGCAGGTATTGGTTACCGTTAAAGTATTCTTTTACCTGTGTGGTGTATTTTTTGTCTTCGGCAGCGCGGTCCTCGATCTTTTTGCGCACCTCTTCCATTTTCTTAGCCAGTTTTTCACCCTTCAGCTTTTTTGTGGCTTTGTTTACTTCGTCGGTCACGTCTTCTATACGCACCAGGAACAGGGCAGTCACATCTTTGGCCGGCAGTTCTTCAGCGTAGTTATACGCCCAGAAACCATTATCGAGATAGTTCTTTTCTACCGAGCTGAGCGTAGCAATAGCGCCATAGCCGCAGTGGTGGTTGGTAATGAGCAGGCCGTTCGGAGAGATTATCTCACCCGTGCAGCCACCGCCAAATTGCACAACCGCATCTTTCAGGCTAGCCTGGTTGATGCTATAAAGGTCCTCTTTCGACAACTTCAACCCCATACGCACCATCTCGTCGTAATTCTTCCCTATCAGGTGGGGGATCCACATACCCTCATCTGCGCGGGCAGTCATCAGCCCGGCTACAACAACGAGTGATAAAAGAATTTTTTTCATTTCTATTTGATCGTTTGATTAGATAAAACTCAATAAGAGCCGCAAAAATAGTAAATAGCAGTTACTAGTTGCAGGAAATTGGGGTTATAAATAAGGGGGATTTAGGGCTTTATTCAGGCATTTCGCTCTTGTTCACCTGCACGATCCCCTTAGGGTTCTTGATCTCGTACCAGCTGAAGTCCTCGTTGGCCTCCAGGCCGTCACCAAACATAACCTGTGTAGGCGTGGTGATGCGGACAAACTTTTCGGTGTAGAACTTGCGGATGCTCTGATTCCAAACCAGTTCCTCCGTATTCAGCCGTTCATTCTTTTTGTTAACAACCACAACGCTGTCCCTGATAAGTACATTCTCCTGCTTTTCGTAGTACCGGGCATAACGCGCAGTGAGAACCGACTCTACCTTCAGGCTGTCATTAAAGAATTCGACCTTAAGCCCCTGTTTCATATCGGTGAAAGGCGGTTTGGCGATCTCGTTACGAATGAACTCTTTCGTAAACAAACGCGCTTTCGAATGGCCATGTTCGCTGTACAATATGGTTACATCCTGCGCACGGTCTTCCTGCGGAATGCGTTTAGTTACCAGGCGGTCGATCTCTTTAGGATCATTCCTGCACGAAGCAAGCAAAACCGGCAAAATAACCGAAGCCTGCACTACCCTAATAAAAATAGTATGAAAAAAACGAGGTTTAATCATACCTACGCTTGATGAACCAGCGGTCGTTGAGCGAAATACCCACAGCAAAACGTACAAAGGTTTCTCGAATCAGGCCGTTGCTATTGGAGCCGCGGTTACCTATTTCAACGGCAGTATGTATACGGTCGGTAGTGCGCCTGAAAGGCAGGCTGAGGCCGGCAGTAACCGAATAAAAATTCATATCCGTATTCTGCAAACGCACATAGTCTTTTCCGTAGCTGAGGCCCAGCCTGTACGTAACGCGGTCGAAATAGCGGGTCATACTGGCCATATTGGGTGTATACTCACCGCCTATACTGAGCTTATAACTATCGTCAACAGAGTCAACGACATCAAAATTTCTAAACTCGCTCCATTGGGTACCGGTGTAATCAACTCCTATCATCCATTTATCCGTGCCTATCAAATGAGCGCCTGCACTGTACGACATTGGCAAAGTAGTCTTGCCCTCAAGCCCGGTAATGGCGCGGGCTGTATCGTAGGTAGGAACCGTGGTAGCGCTGTTGATCAATATTCCGTATTCGTCGCGTTCTGCATCAATGTCCTGACTCAGCGTGAGTGTGGCACCTGCTCGGAAAGACATCTTCTTGTTTAGCTCTTTGTCGTACATCGCACCGAGCTTCCAGTATATACCGCCAAGCTTGGTAGAATTAGTAAAGGCACTGTGATGCGCTTTAACTGTATCAATGCTGGTAAGCTGACGAGCACTGTTGATAGTGCCGAACAGGTATCCGAAATTAAAACCGAGGCTAAAACCTTTATACCTGCCCCCTGCCCCGATAAAACCGTAGTTGGTACTGCCTAAACCGATAAACTGGTCGATCGCTTTGCCTATCAGTGGATCGGCGATGGTGTCCTGTAATTTGTAATACACCCTTGAGTATGGTCTGAGACCGAAGCTTATACCGGCATGTTTACTCACCGGAATACCAACGTTCAGGTATGACAAGGTTGCGCTACCCGTTGAATATTTCAAATCTCCTGCAAAAACATTGCGGATACTGCCCTCGCCGCCTGCTTCATAGGTAGTCAGTTTTAGCGAGCCATAAGAAGCGGGATTGTCTGTATTTACAGCAAACGGGTTGGCATAGGCACTGGATATACTTCCCATACCCCGCAACAGGGTATTCACGCCGTTTCGCTGTTCACCTATACCAAAACGGGAATAGGGCGAATTTTCGCCCGTTACCTTATTTGCTACTATATCGTCTTGAGAGAAAGCCTGGAAAGACGCCGATAAACAAAATACCGACGGTAAAAAATACTTAACGTACGTGTGGAACATTATAGTTCAGGATTAGATTTAGTCCCTTGAGCAACAGGTCAGGGTCTGCAAATATCTTACTTTTAACCTTGGTTGCAAAGAAGGGTAAATCTCCCCCAGTTAAGATGGCGTTAAAATCAGCGTATTGTGAAGAGAAGTCGGTTATCATTCCGTCTATCTCGGCGGCGATCCCAAAAACGGCACCGCTACGCATACACGTGGCTGTATCGTAGCCCAGAAGCAGTAATTCGCCGTCCAATGGTACTTCCGGAAGCCTGTCGGTAAATTCGTGCATGGCCCTGAGGCGCATGTGTAGACCTGGTGAAATAGCGCCGCCCCGGAAAGTTCTATTTTTCTGAACAAAATTATATGTGACACAAGTACCAATGCTTATCACCAGATTATTTTTATCGGGATTGAGCATATGGGCACCTACCGCCAGCCCAAGACGATCTGCACCCAAGGTGTCGGGCGACGAATAAGCATTCATGATTGGTACTCGCGTATCGTTTGTCAGCTTGATGAAAGCCTTCAGTTTGTCGTTCATTACGTGCTCGGCCGCAGAAGTATGATTGGTCACAGCGCACATAATACCTTTTGCCGGATGATAGCTGTTAATTAGCTCAGAAATAGCTTCAGGAGCCTCGTCTGCTGAGAAATTGCGGGCTTCCACTTGCTGGTCGCTATTATAAACTGCAGCTTTCACGCGGGTATTACCCCAGTCAACGCAAAGATTTACTGACATATTCAGTTGTATTTAGGTGTACGAGATGTCTCTAAAATAGGAAATTTAGTCTTAAATGTCTAGCAGGAACCGGAAATTCCGGATCAGCTATAAATTCGTGTCCCCCAGTGACAGGTTTCTGAAATGTCCGTTCAACTGGATCCTCTCCTTTACTTTTTCCAGTTCCTGAACCACTTTCGTCATATTATCCAGGTGGCGACGCAGGTATTCAAGGCGTTGTATCTCCGTAAATATGCTTAAAAGTTCATATTCCTGCTGCTTTGACAATCCCACCTGGTGTGCTATTTCGTACGACACCATTGGCTTTTTCTGTTCCGGAAATTTTTCCGAGACACTCAACAATGTATACAGCCTTTTCACTTCGCTAAATACATGATTGGCAAGGTTGGAATCGCCCGATGCCATGAAATTTTGAGGGTAGCTGACAATAGCACCAGAATACAGCTTGTCAGGTATTTCTTTCACCATCTCTAAAATCCGGAATACATTCAATCCACGTGTCCTAACATCCAACTCACCATTGTCATATTCTTTTACCAGTTCTATAACTTCCATTGAAGTGCCATATTCCTGAACGCCTCTATCCTTATCCAGGACAACCGGCATGCCAAAGACTTTCCTTTCCTTCATACATTCATTGATAAGTTCCTTGTAACGAGGTTCAAAAATGTGGAGGTTCAGCGGCTCGCCGGGATATACGATAATGTCTAACGGAAAAATCGGGATAAAATTCATCTAAACTGTTTTTTGCTGCTCTCCTTCGCTTTGCAATAAAGCGTGCCTTTGCCAGAGCAGGAAAAACAAATATACAAACACTCCGAATTGAATTTCGAGCATTGGTTCAACCAGCATAGGCAGCAATAGAAACAGCCATACTATAGCAAAGAAAAAACCATCCCGATTGCGTCGAATATGACGCAAAGGCGCTAATACCCAGGCAGTGAATAGCAACAAAGTCGGAATACCCGCTGCCAGCCCTATGGCCAGAAACTGGTTATGCGGCAGTATTTTCAGATCATGTATAGTGCCCGGGTAATATTTATCATATCCTGCCGACATAGCTGTCATCATATCACCTGCACCGACGCCCGTTAACGGATGAGCTTCTATGAGCCGGCTGGATATGACGTAGGAGATCATCCGGTTCATATCGCTGTAAATGGCAGATATCTCCCCTTCGCGCAGCAGAATGTACATATAGTTGAAATATCCTACCCTGTTTCTGAGTGTAGGTAAATACTCGATCGCGACCAGCGCCATGACCACCAGGACCACGACGGTTACAAAGGCCAGGGTCTTGTTTCGCCGTGCGGTGTAAAACACCGTATACGCCAGTATGAATAAATACCATAGCATAAGACCTGTACGAACGGCAAGTAAATGCAGGTACGCGCTCAACACAAACATTGTGGCACCCACAAACCACCTCGTAGCCTTGCCTTGCAGCCGCGGCCATATGTATGCACACCAAATAATGACCAGCAATACGCACAAACTAAACCTGACATAATCATTTTTCGCCAGCGTAGGTAACACTTTGGCTACATTATAACCGTTACTAAGCTCACTGAAATTGCCAGCCAGAAATGAAACGCTATAGCAGGCACTTAACAATAACATACAACAGATGGCGATGGTGTATGTCTGTAATTGCCTGACAGAGAATGGAGGTAAAAATGAAAAAGCCAGCGGCAGCAACAGAAAGGGCATTTTTATTTCCATTCGCTGTGCCCAATAAGACTTATCATCAGACCAGAAATAGGAAAGCGCCAGCAGCAGCAGCCAGGCCACACCGAGCAACCACCATTTTTGCTTCAGCCATTCTTTAGGATGCACACCCCATAATCCCGCGACCCCGAGCATGGTCATCCCAAACGACAACAACGCTCTTGATACAAGAAAACCGGCCAGCATACAGCATATTGCAACCAATGCTATATTAGTTCTGGATATGAGTTTATGACTTAGAAAATTATTTTTGCTTACAGAACTCATCTTATCAATAACGAACGCAACACCAATTTAGTGCAGGGCAAGATAAAACAACTCCTTTCAGAAATACAAACCGGCAGCCATAATGCGTTGGCACGGGCTATCACAGTAGTTGAGAACGGGTTGTCCGGATACGAAGATCTGCTGCTAGCACTTCAAAATACGCATCACGCGCGCGTATTAGGCATAACCGGACCGCCGGGAGCGGGGAAAAGCACACTGGTCAATGCACTGTTACACTATTGGATAGCGCAAGGAAAAAAAATAGGCGTTATCGCAGTCGATCCCTCATCGCCGTTTAATTATGGTGCCTTACTGGGCGACCGTATCCGCATGAGTGAATTCTACACACATCCTAATGTTTTCATCCGGTCGCTGGCTAGCCGCGGGGCACTAGGTGGACTCCACCCTAAAATCATCGAGATCACCGACCTGATGAAAACTGCTCCTTTCGACCTGATACTCGTGGAAACAGTCGGCGTTGGTCAAAGCGAAGTTGAAGTGGCAGGTTTAGCAGATTGCACTGTAGTAGCCCTGGTACCAGAAGCGGGAGATGAAGTGCAGACGTTGAAAGCGGGCATCATGGAGATCGCCAATATATTTGTTGTCAACAAAGCCGACCGTGATGCAGCCGAAACGCTGTTCCGCAATTTGCGCATCATGGTGCACGAAAAAGCACATGATGGTAAAGAAATACCTGTTGTAAAAACGATTGCAACAGAAAATAAGGGTATAGATGAACTGGCCGCGGCGGTAGAGCAGTACTTTGCCGATCACAACACCGCCCCTGAAAAGCGTTTGCATCTGCTCACAGAAAAAAGCTGGCAGATCATCCAGGCCAGGAAAATGCAAATGATCAGCAAAAGCAAACTTCGTGACGAATTAGCGGCTGCCCTCTCCGATCCATCCTTTAATATCTATGCGTTTACAAAAAGATTTGAACAGGACATACAATAAACGGTAGTTTATTACGTAATTAGCTGTTTGTATGAATGTATCGCCAAACATTTTGTTCCTCACTTCTTTTCTCGGAGCCTTTATTGTCAGCCTGGTTGCGACACCTGCCATCATTTCGCTGGCGGGGAGGAAACAATTGTTTGACATGCCTGACAATCATCGCAAGTTTCACAGTCATACTGTATCCAGCCTCGGCGGCGTCGCTATTTTTTTCGCGTACATAATCGTTACCTCCCTGGTGGTGCAGCCGTTCATTTTTGGCAAATGGCATTACCTGATAGCCGCATCTCTGTTATTTTTCCTGACCGGGTTGATGGACGATCTTGTGGAACTGAGCTCATGGAAAAAGCTGATCGCTCAACTGGTGCCTATAGCTATTGTCGTCATTCCGGGCGACATACGCCTGCATTCCCTGTATGGATTATTGGGAGTTAATGAACTGTCCTATGGAGCAAGCGTTTTCGTTACCATATTCAGTATCACGTTTTTCACCAACGCCTTCAATTTCATAGATGGCATTGACGGCCTCGCCGGCACAATGGGCATATTATACACGTTAATACTGGGCATTTGTCTCTCACTTACGGGGAACACCGGCGCGGCCTGCCTGGCGTTTAGCCTGATGGGAGCAACTGCAGGATTTCTTCGTTACAACATTACCCCCGCCCGGATATTTATGGGAGATACAGGCTCATTATTGCTTGGCTTTACGATCTCGGTCCTTTCAATTCTATTCCTTAATTCGTACAATTGGCTACCAGACATTTCCCACCGGCTATACAATGAACGTAACGCCGCGATATTTATACTGGCACTACTGTCGCTACCGATAGCTGTTTGTTTACGGGTATTTACCATACGCCTGGGTAAAGGTCTCTCGCCCTTCCGCGCTGACCGCAATCACCTGCACTATTTCCTTCTGGATACCGGGCTGTCGCATATCCAGGCGGTTATGATCATTCTTCTGTCCAGCCTTGTTATCACCGTCTCGGCCTATTTACTGCAACCTGCAGGGCCGTCGATAATGTTACTTGCAGCCACTATTGTCCTAATGTGCATTTTCACCCTGGTGTACTTGATCCGCAAAAAGAAATTAACACAGGCGGCTACTGGGAAACCGTAAAGGAACCATCGGTGTAGCGATACCAGTACAAATTCAGATTTTCCTGGTAGAACAGATTATTGTCAGTGTCCCATTTTGTTTTGATGTCGAACTTCGTGAACGGCACCCCCACGTTGTCTGCAACATGCGTGTTGAAAATAGTGCCATACTTATTGAGCAGGTAAGCGTACCAATACATGGTTTCATAACCGCGATATACCATTTCACCGGGCTTGCCTATGTTGAACGCCTTTTTATACTCATCAGCCAGCGACTGGGCCGCGGGGGTTGACGAATCATAATGAAATGGTGTGGTGACATAAATAGTCATGTTCGTGTAATTGCCGGCCTTACGCAAACTTGCCATAGTCGACCACGAGGGCATTCCGTAAACCTCGAACTTAAATTGTGGAAATAATGCATTGAGATGCCTGAGCAAGTTCTCAGCATATGTCACATCTACCACGCCTACAATCACAACATTGCTTCCGTTGCTATCCAGTAACGGACGCAACTGCTGGCGCGCTGGCAATTGGTTAACTTGCACTTTTGCAACATTACTATCGGCGCCGGTTAGGTATTTGTACGCACTTTGATCAACGCTTGTTGACGTCCGGTACAACAACAAAGGTTTTACACGGGCATACCTGCTTTTTACTGTTGCCATTATCCGGCTACAATGCGATTGTAAAGTAGGCTGCAACAAAGTAAAGTAAGGATTGTTGGTCACGTCTGCATCGGAGGGGGACAATGCCGAAATAAAATTGATCTTCCTGTCTTTTGCAAACGAAGCAAAGGCCGGTGTCTGCTGAGACTGCACGGCTCCGATTATCAGATCAGAAGAATCAAGACCCTTATTTTTTGCAAGTAGTGCGGGCGTATTGCGCACATCCTGGATATCGTGTACATGTATATCAACATCGAATCCCAAAGATGTCAATGTATCCGCAGCGAGTTTGACACCCTCGTAAAACTCCATACCAGTCAAGGCTTTGGCAGGAAGTTTGCTTTTGAACGTTACTTTATCATTTTGCACGAGCTCGTCAAGATACAAAGGCACCAACACGTCCACGCGATATCGCTCCTTCCTGACAGAAACGGGATAATCAATCTCCCGCTTCTTCACCGGTTTAGCAACAGGCGGTTTCTTTACCGGTGGCTTTTTAACAGGTGGCTTCTTCTTTGGTTTTTCCTTGCCGAATATCTTTTTCCATAGCTGTGCCTGTGCCGTATCACTGTAGCCAGCTACAAACAAAGTAAACAGCAAAAAGTAGACAGTGCGTTTCATGGATGCGCTATTTATCTATTCCCACTCTATAGTTGCCGGCGGTTTTGAGCTGATATCATACACCACGCGGTTAATGCCTTTTACATAATTAATGATGTCGTTAGACACCTTAGCCAGGAACTCATATGGCAGGTGCGCCCAGTCGGCAGTCATACCATCTACAGAAGTGACAGCACGAAGCGCAATAGTATATTCATAAGTGCGCTCGTCGCCCATTACGCCTACGCTCTGTACAGGGAGCAGAATCGCCCCTGCCTGCCACACCTGGCTGTATTGACCGCTGTCGCGCAGGTGCTGGGTATATATAGCATCAGCTTCCTGCAACATTTTCACTTTATCTTCTGTAATAGCACCCAGCACACGAATACCAAGACCCGGACCCGGGAATGGATGGCGCTGCAGGAACATCTCGTCGATGCCCAGCTCGCGGCCTATCCTGCGAACTTCGTCTTTGAACAGGAAACGCAGAGGTTCTACCAGCTGCATGTGCATTTTTTCAGGCAGGCCACCTACATTGTGGTGCGACTTGATAGTTACCGAAGGACCGTGTACAGATATTGACTCGATCACGTCAGGGTAAATGGTACCCTGCCCAAGGAACTTTACATCTTTTATGTGATGGGCTTCTTCAGAGAACACATCTATGAAGAGACCACCGATAATCTTTCGTTTTTGCTCCGGATCAGTTACACCGTCGAGTTTTGAATAGAACAGTTGTTTAGCATCAACGCCTTTGGTATTCAGGCCAAGATGTTTATAGCCATCCAATACTTGTTCAAACTCATTCTTGCGCAGCAAGCCGTTATCTACAAATATGCAATACAGATTGTCCCCAATGGCCCTATGTACCAGCGTAGCTGCTACCGTAGAATCTACCCCGCCGCTCAGCGCCATTACCACCTTTTGGTCGCCTACTTGTTCTTTGATGCGCTCAACTGTTTCGTGAATGAATGCAGCGGGTGTCCAGTCTTGTGTGCATCCGCAAATGTCCACTACGAAATTTTTCAACAGCTGGCGACCATCTGTGCTATGCGTTACCTCGGGGTGAAACTGGATAGCATATACCGGATTTTGAGCATAACCTTCAGTCGCTTTATAGGCGGCAACGGGAATTGATTCAGTACGCGCTAATACAGTAAAGCCTTCAGGCAGGCGTTTGATGGTATCGCTATGACTCATCCATACCTGCGATCCATCAGCGATCGTTGCAAATAAAGGATCATGAACTACTCCTTGCAGGTGGGCACGGCCATACTCACGGTGGGTAGATTTACCTACTTCGCCACCACTCTGCTGTGCCAGCAGCTGCGCACCATAACATACGGCCAACACAGGCAGTTTGTCTGCTATTGCTTTTATATCCGGTTTAGGCGCTACAGGGTCATTCACAGAAAACGGGCTCCCCGAAAAAATCACACCTTTCAGATCTGGCGTGAAGTTTACGGGTTTAGTGCATGGCTGAATTTCGCAGTAAATATTCAGCTCGCGAATGTTCCGCGCTATCAGCTGTGTATACTGGCTGCCAAAATCGAGTATGAGTATCTTTTCGTTCATTTATTTATATTATTAAGCCTGGCCGGTAGTGCCGCCAAAGGTGAAGGGAACATTTACCTGCTCCTGTTCTTTAATTGGTCCGTTAGCTGCTTCGAAGCGCTTCACATTCTCTACCAGTGCACGCATCAGGCGTTTTGCATGCTGAGGGGTCATTACAACGCGCGATTTTACTTTCGCCTTGGGCACATTGGGCATCACATTTACAAAATCAAATACAAATTCTGCAAATGAATGGGTTATGATAACCAGGTTCGAATAAACACCATCCGACATTTCTTCCGTCAGTTCTATATTAAGTTGTTGCTCCTGGGGTTGTTGGTCTTGCATAAGTGAGTCGTATTGAGAATTGGGTGCGAAATTAACAAAAGAAACCCAGTCGTTTTAGCAGAAGTTTAAAAGCCTTACTGGCAAAGGTTTACAGGATTTTGTAGTTTTGGCCACATGTCCCGCTATATTATTGCATTTTTTATTTGCTCCCTGCTCTGGTCATGCAGGCCAGAAACCTATACGCCAAGGCCTCGCGGCTATTATGAAGTTGAGCTGCCCGAGCATAACTACCAGAAATTTGATAACCCGGCTTACCCGTACAGCTTTGAATACCCGGTGTATGGTAAGGTCATACCCGACACCAACTTTTTTGGTGAAAAGCCAGAGAACCCCTACTGGATAAACATTGATTTCCCTTCCATAGGCGGACGTATATATGTTAGTTATAAGATCATCGGCCCGGACCAGACGCTTGATAAGCTGTTGGATGATTCCTATGAAATGACCATCTTTCACACCAAGCGTGCCGATTATATAGATGATTTTGTATTTCATGATGACACAAACAGGGTACATGGCATTTTCTACAATGTGACGGGCAATGCCGCATCTGCTTACCAGTTTTACGCCACAGATTCTGTGCGGCACTACATTCGCGGTGCATTGTATTTTGATGTGACGCCTAATGCAGATTCACTCAAACCGGTGAACGAATTTCTGCGGAAGGATATGGAGCACCTCATACAAACGTTGCGCTGGAGAAATTAAGTTGGCATTTTCATTCAGAAACTTATTTTTGCAATCCGGTTTAATAAATGGCCCCGTAGTTCAATGGATAGAATAGAAGTTTCCTAAACTTTAGATCCAAGTTCGATTCTTGGCGGGGCTACCACTCAAAATGCATCGGCTGTCTGGAAAGGCAGCCGATTGTTATTTATCCATATCGGCTGCCTTCCAAAAATGATAACTTTTGTTGCCGTTTTCAGCGTTTTTTCGAGACAACATTTTTCTTAGTTAGGCTTCCAAAGAACTGCGTTTCAACGAATTACGATATGCACGCCGGCAAAAAAAAGATAACCATTGTTGCCGCAGCCGCCGAAGGGTTTCTTTTATTACTTGTGTATGTTTGTGTACTTTTTAAGAGAATAAAAAAAACACACCGTGCGAAACACAGTTTTAGCTTATTCAAAAAACTACCAGTGCAAATATACAACAATTTATTCATTCTACTACATATCACCTATCAACGAATTAATGAGATGACAAGTTTTGAATTGCAGTGAAAATTCGCCTCATAGAAGAACGAACACGATCAAACACTTATATACAAAAGGGTAAGTCCGGAAGATGTTCAATCTTTTATCAAACGAAAGTAACGTGGTTTGAAATACCGCTTAACCAACACTAAGAAAAACGCTATTGGTCTTTTTAGTTTTTATGACACCGCTCGCAAATATTTGTTCCTATACTGCACCGGGGACAATCCGGTTATCCTTTTAAAAGTATTACGGAATGCTTTGGTGTCAGTATACCCCACTTTGTACATAATGTCATTCACATTCTCGTTTACAGACTCCAAACTGATCTTAGCGGCTTCTATTTTCACCCGCTGAATGTATTCAGCCACCGTATTGGATGTTGCTTTCTTGAACCTGCGTTCAAAATTACGCCTGCCGATAAACAGCATTGAGGCCAATTCATCAACAGAGAGTTTCTCGGCG
Organism: Flavipsychrobacter sp.; assembly: GCA_021156265.1. Classification (GTDB taxonomy): domain Bacteria; phylum Bacteroidota; class Bacteroidia; order Chitinophagales; family Chitinophagaceae; genus Polluticoccus. The sequence goes on along the minus strand of JAJNBR010000001.1, from coordinate 20,642 downwards.
TAGTTAGATTCTATATACTCCTGCGCGCGCTTTACTTCCGTATCCGCATGGTCTTTTTGTCCCTGGAAGATGATGAACTGCGACTGGCTGTTGCGTTGCATATCTATCTGGAAAGCCTTGGCAAAAAACACGGCGGTCTCGCGTCCTGCATATTTTTCTACCAGGTATAGTATCAGGTTAAGATAAGAGAAGGCACCGCCGCTGGAGTATATGCCATCCTCATCGGTGATGATCTTATCCTCTACCAGCTTCACTTCAGGGAACATCTTACGAAAATCGTTAGCGGCCATCCAGTGTGTGGCGCAGGCCTTTCCTGTAATGAGACCTGTAGACGCCAGCATAAACGCACCTACGCACAGACTGGCTACCTCAGCGCCGTTTGCATATTGATATTTTATCCACGGAATAAACGCCTTGTTCGTGTTTAATACTGTCGGCATGTCACCATCAAGTGCCGGTATTATGATGAGGTCTGTTTTGTCGACTTCGTCAATTACTGCATCGGCGTGCACCATATATCTGCCACCTGCGGCAGGTGTCTCTTTCTGCAGCCCAACTAATTGAACTTTTGATAGTACCGGGCGGCCTGTGTTCTGCAGGAATTTATTCACTTCTACAAACACCTGGCGGGGTCCCTCTATACTACCTAAAACGGATCCTGACGGTACTAAAATCGATATATGCTTCATCTGAAATGGTTTACTAAATGACATTAAAACGTTGTGTTTCAACACACTGGATTTGAGAGGATAAATTTCGTTAAAAAACTTGTCGCAAACAACCCGTTAAATGACGTATTTACCACCCGTAACGTAAAGTTAACGGTCGTACGTTTGCTTTGTAATAACGAACAGCACCGAACAATAGTTTTTTATGACACAGATAAATGCATACCTCACGTTCAATGGAAATTGCCGCGAAGCTATGAATTATTACAAAGAGTGTCTCGGTGGTGAACTGACCCTGCAAACCGTTGACGGTACACCTATGGCGGACAAGATACCAAGTCAAATGCGCCAGCATGTACTTCATTCTATGCTGAGGAAAGGCAATCTCATTATCATGGCTTCGGATATGGCGCGTGAGAAACTTGCAAACGGTAACCGCGTATCGCTGATGCTCAATTGCAGTAACGACGAAGAGATCAACACCTACTTCAAAACACTGGCTGATGGCGGCCAGGTGATCGACCCGCTGGCAGAGATGTTCTGGGGTGCCAAATTCGGCGCATTGGAAGACAGGTTTGGCATCAACTGGCTTTTGCATTACGATAAGAATCAACAACAACAATCATCATAAAACAACAACAACACTATGGCAACTCTAAGTCCTTATGTACACTTCAACGGAAATTGCGAAGAAGCGTTCAACTTTTACAAGTCTGCATTTGGTGGCGAATATTCCCTGAGCCGCTTTAAAGACGCGCCTCCTGATCAGCCGTTGACCGAAGCCGAAGCCGAAAAGGTGTTGCATATTTCCCTTCCCATAGGTCAAAGTACGGTATTGATGGGTAGTGACGTGCCTCAGGCATTCGGACCGGCAAACATTGGCACTAACTTCTTCATCTCCGTAAATGCAGAGAGCCGTGAAGAAGCCGACAGGCTTTTCAAAGGTCTTTCTGATGGTGGCAAGATCATGATGCCGTTGGAAGACACCTTTTGGGGCAGCTACTTTGGGATGTTCACCGATAAATTCAAAGTGCAATGGATGATAAGCTTTGACAAAAACAACAAGTAACTGATCGACTAATAACAATCAAAAAAAACAATAAACTATGTCTACACAAACCACTAACGAAAAAGCAACTGAAAGAAAACAATTCACAGTAACCATCGACGCCCCTCGCGAAAAAGTATGGAATGCCCTTTGGGAAGATGCGAACTACCGCGAATGGACGGCTGTATTCGGTGCGGGTTCTCATGCTGTCAGTGATTGGAAGAAAGGCAGCAAAATACTCTTCCTGGCTAGCGAAGACCGCGGTATGACGTCTGTCATCAGCGACCTGATACCCAACGAGTACATGTCGTTTACACATAAGGGTGAGGTGAAAGACGGCGTTGAGGATTTCACCTCGGCGGAAGCACAGGGTTGGGCCAATGCCCAGGAAAACTATACACTGAAGACAGTGAACGGAAAAACCGAACTTACCGTTGATATGGACATATCCAATGAATTTGCCGACTACTTTACCGGCACGTTTCCAAAAGCGCTGGCACTGGTAAAAGAGATCGCCGAAAGAAACTAAACCATAAACATCAAGAATCAACTTTTTAAACAATAAACAATGGCAACCAAAATTTTTGTGAATCTTCCGGTTAAGGATCTGAACAAGTCTATGGACTTCTTTTCGAAACTCGGCTACAGTTTCAACCCGCAGTTTACGAATGAGCAAGGTGTCTGCATGGTGATCAGTGAAGACATTTTTGCCATGCTGCTCACTGAGCCCTTCTTCCAGACCTTTACGAAGAAGAGCGTTTGCGACGCTACTAAGGCCACCGAAGCAATTATCTGCCTCTCAGCAGATAGCAAAGATGAAGTGGACAACCTGGTACAGAAAGCTATAGCCGCAGGCGGAAGCATCTATGCCGAGCCGCAGGATCATGGTTTTATGTACCAACACAGCTTTGCTGACCCGGACGGTCACCAGTGGGAGCTAGCGTGGATGGACCCTTCTTTTGTAGGGCAGCCTGAAACCGCGTCTGCAACTAACTAAAACTTTTACGGTGGCAGGTATAACGCCTGCCACCAATAAGAACCAATTATTCAACACACTCAATTCCATAATCATGAAAAAGACAAACATCATTTATTGGAGCATAACTTTACCGTTCGCAGCTTTTATGCTGTCGAATGCCATACCTAATATGCTGGCAACACCTGACTGGGTCAATGTCTTCAAGTATCTCGGGTACCCTGAATACATAATACCCTTCATAGGATTCGCCAAGCTTATGGGCATTATCGGCATCCTCATTCCCGGCGTCCCGCGTATCACCGAGTGGGCATATGCAGGGCTGGCATTCGACCTGGTAGGCGCTACGTATTCCATATTGGCCGTCGGCGGCACCGCTGATCCCGGATGGCTATTTATGCCTGTACTCTTGTTATTTTTGGGTTTATCGTACATTTTTTATCATAAACGTTTAAAACTGCGTGCGTCCAGGAATGCTGAACCCGCGTTCAGCGCGCCTGTAACACTCGGCTAACAACATACACACAATGGCAAAAGCATCCAAAACAGCCACTACTAAAAAGCCGAAGCCGACCGATGCAGAACAGGTGAGTGAATACATGTCGCAACTCGAGCATCCTTTCAAGACAGAGATAGAAGCGCTGCGCACTATCATAACCAACGCTAGCTCCAAACTGCAGGAGCGTGTCAAATGGAACGCACCCAGTTATCATTACAATGGTTATGATATGGCAGCTTTTCATCCACGCGAGCAGAAGTTTGTGCACATTGTATTCGTATTTCACAACGGCACAATGGTGGAAAGCGATGGCTTGCTGGAAGGTGACTACAAAGACAGGCGTATGGCTAAGTTCTACAGCATGGAGGACATCAAGGCTAAGAAAGCGGCGCTTGAAAAAGCGGTAAATGAATGGGTGCGATTGCATGAATAAACAACAGACTATGCTCACACTGAAAACAATGGTTGAAGTTTTTAAAACAAACATTGCTGAACCGGAAGAAGCGCAACTACTTGCCAATGCTTTATTGGCGCGCTTCCCCAACAGCAGGCCCAGTTTCGACCTGGATGACTGCGATAAGGTGTTAAGGATCGAGGGCCATATGTTATGTACGGATACCATCATTACTATTATCAATCAATTCGGTTATGATTGCCGTATACTGGATTATTAATTAATGCAGTACAAATTGTTTTTAATGGCGCCCGCACACGGCGCCATTTGCTTTTGTGTATATCTATATTTCCATTTCCCGTCATTTACACTATTTTTAGTCCATACTCATTGATACATGAAGCCAAATACCAAGCAATCATATACTACTTCCCTTTTTCTTGTAGGTTGTCTGTTTTTCATTTTCGGGTTTGTTACCTGGCTCAACGGTACGCTGATACCCTTCCTTAAAGCAGCCTGCGAGCTCAACAACTTCCAATCGTATTTTGTAACCTTTGCGTTCTTCATATCCTATTTCGTGATGGCGCTGCCTTCATCGGCTATATTGAAGGCCACAGGATTTAAAAAGGGTATGAGCCTTGGCCTGTTTGTTATGGCTATCGGTACGGTCATTTTTATACCGGCAGCTTTGCAGCGCAGCTATACCTTTTTCCTGGTTGGCTTGTTCACACAAGGCCTTGGTTTGTCCATATTGCAAACGGCCACCAACCCTTATGTAACCATCCTTGGCCCCGAAGAAAGTGCAGCAAGGCGTATCAGCATCATGGGTATTGCCAACAAAGTGGCGGGTATCCTGAGTCCGCTGATACTTGCTACCATACTGCTCGGTGACATAGACACCGTGAACGCTAAGCTGGCCGGCGTAGCGGATGCCGCTGCCAAAAGCCAGCTGCTCGATGATTTGGCCCGCCGCATCATCAATCCCTATATCGTGCTGACGATAGCTTTGGTAGTATTGGCACTGCTGGTACTCATTTCTCCCCTGCCCGATATCGACGATGAAGAGGAAAACCCGGATATCAAGGCCAACAGCCAAACTACTTCCATCTTCCAGCACCCCTACCTGTTCTTTGGCGTAATAGCTATCTTCCTGTATGTAGGCGTAGAGGTCATTGCCGGCGACTCGATCATCAGCTATGGTACTTACCTGGGCATACCAATCGATGAGGCCAAATTCTTTACCTCGTTTACATTGGGCTGTATGATAGCCGGTTATTTCCTCGGCATTCTGCTCACTCCTAATATCATCTCCCAGGAAACTGCGCTGAAAGTTTGCGCCGTGCTGGGTATACTATTCACTATCGGCGTGCTGACCTCTGAAGGACGTTTCTCTGTATACTGCTTGGCAGCCCTTGGCCTGGCCCACTCCATCATGTGGCCTGCCATCTGGCCAATGTCGCTGAAGGGCTTGGGCAAGTTTACCAAAACCGGTGCTGCCCTACTCATTATGGGTATTGCGGGAGGTGCGGTGCTGCCGTTGCTTTATGGCCGGCTGGCTGATATTCAAAACAACCAGGTAGCCTATTGGATCCTGATACCCTGCTATCTCTACATCCTGTATTTCGCTTTCTGGGGACATAAAGCGGGGTATAAGAAATAGTCTTCATTAGGATTTATTTTATCTGTTGTTTGTTTTTGTTTGTTTTTTCAAGCAACACTCCCAAACTCCTGAACTGTCGCGCGTCGTTTTTGGCTGTAGAACACTGCTGTCCTGGCTTTTCGGCTGAAATGCAGTTTGTTTGTTGAGAGCTGTTTTGTTGTCGTTTGTTGTCGTTTTCATGGTATAAAACATTTGTCTGAACCCAAATTCGTCGAATTAAGGAATGGCTGGAATTCCGGTAATTCACTAATTCCATAAATTCGGGTTCAGACACACTATGCAAATATACAACAAATAAACGTATTTATATAATCTTGTCATGAAAGAACACACCACTAACTACCAGAACACCTTCATAGAAATTGCAGAAGACTGCCCGGTGAAGGCGGGTGAAATGCCACCGCTGAAGGGTGAGAAAAAATCAGTGGCGAACAGGCAGTTTGATATGGTATACGATAACCCCTACAAGTACACTTCGGACGATGTGCTATTCCAGGTATACGCGGAGCGGAATGACATTAAGAAAAGCGAGCTGGACGAAGCCCGCAAAGCCTTCTTCTCCAAAGGACAGCCCTGTTTCCGCGCCTCTCCCCTCACCAAACGCTATGGCTGGGGTGTGCACAGCGATGAGGAGAGCCGCATAGCCATCTATGGCGTTGAAACGCCCGAATACAAAAAGCTTGCTAAGGACAGCAGCCTGAAGGTGGTGAAGGCGATGAGGACCAGTAAATAACCTACACTAAAGTGCGCAGGCGCCGCCCCTTGTTTTAGCCCCTTCATTCATTCCATCACATACATTCCTGGCATCGGTCTTATTGTAAGCCCTGATGGTGGTTGTAGTGGTACCAACAGCCTGTCCGGGATACACGCAGGTGCAAGTATATTTTCTTTCGCAGGAGGTTGCCGTCGCCAGCACGATGACAGCGGCAGCCAGGGGTAAAAATCGTTTCATAAATCTTCAGTCTATAGAGGTGTTGGCAAATTGTGTGCCGATTTAAAATAGCCCTATCGTAAATCTATATTCCTTACTGATGTACCTACAATAGATATTTCGTAACTTGCATGTATGGAACGAAAAGACTTCCTGAGAACGATGCTGGCTTTTTCAGCAGCGGGTACGCTGACCAGCTTTAAGCATTTTACGGATGGACTGCCGAAGCAGGGTAAGAAGATGCCGGTGCTGTTCACCTCGCATGGCAGTCCTATGGACATACCGCTATCGAAAGACGAGCGCCCTTTCTGGAATGCGTTATTCGAATTGGGTAAAGGCCTGCAAAATAATTTCGAAGTGAAAGCTGCGCTGATAGTGTCGGCGCATTGGTGCACGCGCGGTACCTATGTCAACATATCGCCCGAGCAACAGCAGATATACGATTATTACGGTTTCCCAAAAGAATATTACGAGGTAAAGTACCAGGCAAAAGGCGCTCCGGATATAGCACGCGAGGTGACGAAGATCGTACCCTCCGTAAAGGAGAGCACCGACTGGGGACTGGACCATGGCGCATGGCCTATGCTGATGCATTTGTTCCCGGAAGCAAACATACCGGTGTTCCAGATGAGCATAGACTACTACGCAAAGCCGGAATATCATTTCGAACTGGGCAGGCAACTGGCTGCGCTGCGTGAGAAGGGTGTCCTCATCATAGGCAGCGGATCGCTGATACATAACCTCCAACTTGCGGGGCAGAAAATGAGCCGCAATGATATGACGCCTTATGGCTGGGAAGCGGAGTATGATGAATGGATCAAGAAGCAGATAGACACGCGCAACTTTGCCGACGTCATCAAGTACGAAACGAGCCATAAGCTGGGAAAACTGGCTGCTCCTACACCAGACCATTACGTACCTGTGCTGTACAGCCTCGGGCTCATGGACAAAAGCGACGAGATCAAGTATTTTTACGAGGGTACACCGAGTATTCCGGCATTTAGCGAACGCAGTTTTTTGATCGGGAACATTTAAGCCCTCAAAAAAAATTACCTTCGCCGCAGTTATGAAACTTGAAGACAAGCTGATAGCCCGTAGCGGAAATAAATGTGAACTGTGCGAAGCAACAGGAAAGCTGAATGTATACGAAGTGCCACCCCAAACAGGAGGGTACGAAGAAAACAACATCCTTATCTGCGACAAATGCCTGGCGCAAGTAGAGAAAAAAGAAGAACTGGACGCGGGCCATTGGAATGTGCTTACAACGAGCATGTGGAGCGAGGTGCCCGGTGTGCAGGTAGTAAGCTGGCGCATGCTGAATAGGCTAAGGAACGAAACATGGGCGGCCGAAAGCCTGGACATGATGTACCTGGACGACGACCGGCTGGCCTGGGCCAAAGCCACCGGCGACCATGAGAACGATGCCTCGGTTGACCTGCACAAAGATGCGAATGGTGCACAGTTATTGGAAGGCGATACAGTGGTGCTCACCAAATCGCTGGATGTGAAAGGCAGTACGCTAAATGCAAAAATGGGTACCGTAGTACGTAATATCCACCTCGTGAAAGACAATACCGAACAGATAGAAGGCCGCATCGAAGGCCAGATGATCGTCATCCTGACCAAATACGTTAGAAGGCAGGCTCCTAAAGAATAACGCTCTTAGCAAATAAAAAAAAGCCGCTCACAAGAGTGGCTTTTTTTATTATCGGTAACATACATACAAACCTTGCATCGAGGCAGCTGTTAAAGAACCATTAAACTAACCGTGTTTATTCGGCAGTAAGCGAATTAAGACTTAGCTTTATTAGCATCCCTAACTTAATATGTGTACACCCCGCCGGCTTCCGCAAAAGCCGCGGACATTGCTTTATTTGTCAAGCCTATGCAAAATATCCGTTTTACGTTCCTGTTACTGTTTATTTGTTTATCGAATTCGCTGAATGCACAAACAGTGGATACTCCTACCGTCATAACTGCCGGCACTTATGAGCTGAAAGGTAGTATAGGTTCGCTGCAGGAGCGGAATTTCGTCTATTCAGACGGAGAGCCGGAGCTGGCCTGGGAAAAAGAGATCCGGTTTGACGCGGCGAACAGGGTTGAAATAACTAAGGAATTGATGTCGGGAGAAAAAGAACCTGTTGTAAAACGCTATAGCTATAACGATGCCGGTAAGCTGCTGAGTGAGGCGATATTAAGCGGGAGCAAGGAATATGATTCAACAGCTTATACATATAACCACGCAGGTGAACTTCGTCAAAAAACACTTTTTGATGCAGGAAAACGACATCAAACAACGAGGTATAATTACCGCGATGGCAAATTATCCTATATCCGTTGTGACGGCGGGAATGGCCTTGTAAGCATGATCCGTTTCAGGTACAACGGGGCCAATGAATACAGGCGCAATGTACTGGACGGCCTGCTGAAATATTCATACAGTGAGCTAATTACGGAAGAAAAAGATGCAGCAGGCGCCAGGAGATGGTCACGTTACCTTTATCCCTCACCCGATAGCTGCAGCAACCAACTGACTCATATTTATGATGCATTAGGCAAGTTGACAGAAGATATTACCACAGGCCCCGACAAGAAAGTAAAACAATACATCACCAACACGTATAACAAACATGGCCTGCTGGACGAACAGGTATGGTTTGTGAATGAGGTGAAAACGACGACCGGCTATACCTACAGATTTGACAACGATGGAAACTGGATCGAGCGAAGTAAATATGCCGAGGGGAAAGTACTGGAAACAACCGCGAGGATGATCACCTATCGCAAGGCAGACAATAAAAAAGCCGCCCATACGAGCGGCATTAAAGTGATCCAGCAATAAGAAGTTACCCCGGTATCCTCGCTATATACTTGCTCATTTCTTTTATCTGGTCCACAACCTGCTGGTTAGTGGCTTTGGTGGATTTAGCTTTGGCAAAATACATCTTGGCGCTGCGGAAGTCGCGGCGCTGCATGCAGATGCTGGACAGCTGCAGGTAAGCACTGGCCTCGCTGTCCTTGTCAGGCAAGCCGGCTTTCACAGCTTTGCGCAGGTTCTCGTAGGCTTCTTTAGTGTTGCCTTTGCGGTAAGCTATAGAACCGAGCTGCAGGTAAGCAGCCCCTTGCATCTCCTTCTCTCCACCCGATTCGAGGCTTTTACGGATGTCAGATTCTGCCTGGTCAAGATCATCGCCCATGGTAGAAAGGTTGGCGCGCAGCATGTAATAAGACGAACGCACCGGTTTGTACAGCAGGTTCGGGTATTTCACACGTTTCATCAGGGCTTGTGCACCTTCCATATCACCGTCTTCGATATACCCCTGTATCAACGTCATCGGGCCTATCAGGAAATGTGCCGCGATCATAAGGATAGCGACCAGGAATGGCAACCATGCCACCCACCAGCCACCGCCAATGTCCTTGATACCAAGAAACAATCCCAGGCCTATCAATACTATGGCCAGGGGTAAACGATTAAATACTATAAAACGACGAAGACCTGCTTTCATTACTTAAAAATTGGCTGCAAAGATAGGTTTTCAGGCCGTGACATGCCACATATAAGGCTATTACATATCTTCTTAGTACTCAGGAGGGATGATACTGTGCGAATCGTTTCATTAACCAAAAACGAACTCCTTGCCGCCCTTTGGTGGTTACGCCTTATTTTTGTCACTATGGAAGCAGTAAAGCAGCCGGCGGATTGGTTTGAAAGTTGGTTCGGTTCACCTTATTACAAGATATTATACCAGAACAGGGATGAACTGGAAGCACAAGCCTTTGTCGAAAAGCTGATAGACCACCTGCAACCGCTACCCGGCAGCAGCATGCTGGACATTGCGTGTGGCGAAGGCCGTTTCGCCGTACAGCTGGCCGAGCACAATTACGATGTGGTAGGTATTGATCTTTCGCACCATAGCATTGAAACGGCAAAGCAATTCGAAGAAGACCATCTCCAGTTTTTCGTGCACGATATGCGCTTCCCGTTTTACATCAACTACTTCGATTACGCATTCAACTTCTTTACCAGCTTCGGCTATTTCGCCCACGACCGCGACCACCTGCTGGCCGCCAAATCGTTTGCAGCCGCACTGAAAAAAAACGGATTGTTGGTGATAGACTACCTGAATAAGGAACAGGTACTGGCCGGGCTGACACCTGAGGAGATCGTACACAGGGGCAGCTATTCGTTCCACATTACACGTAAGGTGGAGCGTAACCACATCATCAAAGAAATAGAATTCTCGGATGCAGACGGAAAGCGGCGTCACTACCGGGAAAGTGTTGCGGCATTTACACTGGCCGATTTTATCCAGATGTTCAAAAAAGCTAAAATGACGCTGGTGGGTACGTTCGGCGACTACCAGTTGAACTCCTACCACCCTACCGATTCGCCGCGCATGATCATGATCTTTAAAAAATCATAATGCTGCAGGACATTCAAAATTTCCTGATAACATTTGACTACGGGCTGTGGTACTACCTCAATACCGAATGGCATAACTATATCCTGGATGCCATCATGCCTTTCTTCCGCAACCAGTGGTCGTGGGCACCGCTTTATTTGTTCCTGCTTATGTTCATGACCATGAACTTTGGCAGGCGGGGTTGGATGTGGTGTATTTTTTTCCTGCTCACTTTCGCCATCAGCGATTACCTGAGCGCCTCTGTGCTAAAACCCATTTTCGTGCGTATGAGGCCCTGCAATACCCCCTTTCTGCAAACGATGGTGCATAACATAGTGCCCTGCGGCAGCGGGCCGAGTTTTCCCAGCGCACACGCGGCCAATCATTTTGCACTGGGCGTGTTTATGGCTACTACCCTGCACAGCAAGGTAAAAGGCATTTGGTGGATGACGATGACCTGGGCGCTGATGATAGGCTATGCACAGGTCTATGTAGGGGTACACTTTCCACTCGATGTGATCTGCGGCGGTATGCTGGGTGCAGCGGCTGGTATATTGACCGGTAATGTTTACAACAGGTTGTATGACCTTAACAAGCCGCTAAAGGTTAAAACGACAGCTACCGCCCCATAAGAAGCGCGCAGATAATTCCCGCAGATACCGCGGCGTTCAAAGACTCTGCTCCTCCGAGCCGAGGAATGGTGATCTTGTGTTGGGCCCTATCCAGGATCGCTTCGGAAATACCTTTTGATTCGTTGCCTATTACCAGCACACCGTAAGTGGGTTTGGAAACCTCGTAAATATTCTGGCCATGCAGGGAGGCAGCGTAAACAGGCATGTTAGCCTGCTGCAAAAAATCATCGAGCGGCGCAGTGCGGATGTTGACGCGCAAATGTCCACCCATGGCGGACTGTACGACTTTCGGGTTGTATATCTCCACGCATCCCGGAGAGCAAATAACATGCTTTACACCAAACCAGTCGGCTATACGGATGATGGTGCCCATATTACCTGGATCCTGTATATCGTCCAGTACAATGCACCATTCATTAGCTGGCATCTCGTCGCCCGGTCTGTTCGCATGCACTACCAATAATACATGGTGAGGTGTTTGCAGCGTGGAAATGGACTTCAGTTGATCGTCATCCACAATATGTAGGGCGGCTTCGGGATGTCTATTGATAAGCGCGCGGTTATCACCGGCCCATTCCTCCGTAACAGCGATATGTTGAATGCGTGCATCTGAATCCAGCCATTCGCGGGCTATTTTGTCGCCCTCGGCTATAAATACATTGTGTTCTTTGCGATATTTTTGCAGCGATAACGACCGAATATATTTATTTTGCGCCTTCGACAACATAGGAGCAAAGCTAATTGAATTGTCTTAACCTGATACATGAGTCATAGAAGAATTGTTTTCGCACTCTACGCATTATCGCTGCTTACAGTGCTGCTTGTATCAGGAAGCTGCAACATTACCCGCCACCTGAAAGACGGCGAGTACCTGCTGAAAAGTAACACCGTCAAGCTAAGATCGAAGCAAAACATCACGCGGAAAGGCGAAATAAAAGATAACCTTGAAGCGATCATCGTGCAGAAACCGAATACCCGTTTTTTAGGTATTCCTTACAAACTGATATTGTACAACTGGCGCTATAATAAATTTCAACGCGACAGCGCCAATTTCCAGTTGCGGTCAAAAACGGTAGAACCTCCCGTTATCTATGATAGCAGCTCTAAGCGACGTTCGGCTTTGAATATGCGCGGCTACCTCTTCAACCAGGGATACTTTTACTCTATTGTCACCGACACTACCAAACTCAAAGACAAAAAAGCATCTGTTACTTATTTTGTAAACACAGGTCCCAACTATCTTATCAACGACCTGTATTATGACATTGACGACAGTACCGTTAACTCGTTCATAAAACTGAATGAACAAGCCACGGTGCTAAAACCGGGCATAGAATTTACTTACGGCCTGCTTGAAGAAGAACGTACGCGCCTGATAACCGTACTACGCAACCAGGGTTATTACAAGATATCCAATAACAATATCAGCTTTGAACTGGATACCGTTAATAAGCGGAGGGCAAGGGCTGACGAAAACCTGATAGAAGATGCTATCAATGTTCTTGCGCTCCAAAAGAACGAACGCAAGCCAACGCTGGATATCAGGATCATTATTCGCGCAGACGAGGACCCGTCTGCCTATTACCGTTATGGCATCAGCCGCGTGCGCGTGTTTCCCGACTATAAGGGCGGACCGGACTTTCGTGACACCACGATGATCCAGAAGGCTATCGGCAAGGTTACTTTCAAGTATCATAATTACTATATACGCGAGAACATTATTTACCGCCATCTCTTTATTGAACCTGATCGCTATTATTCGCAGAAGGAATATGACCAGACAGTAAACAAGCTAAACGAACTCGGTTCCTTTCAGTCCATCCGCATTAGTTTTAGCGAAGACACTACCCGCGGGCCGGGGTGGCTGAATGCAAACGTATTTTTAACGCCTGCGGAGAGGTTTGATTTCAATACCAACATTGAAGCATCAAGTGGTACAACCTACCAATTGGGCCAGGCTCTGTCTGTAAGCCTGCGCAACAGGAATTTCGGCCGTGGCGGCAACATGCTGACCCTTACCGTAAGCGGTGGTATAGAAATGACGCACGATACCAATGGCAATAACTTTATTGATCGTTTTCACACCCTGACGCGAACCCTGGGTGTGAACGTCGGTCTCGACTTTCCTAAATTCCTTTTGCCTTTCCGGTCGCAGACAATCAGCAAGAAGAACATACCGCGTACCGAACTGATACTTGGTACCGCGATACAGGAACGTGTCAAATATTTTACGATCGTCAACTCTTCAGTGAACTTCAGGTATAAATGGAGGGAAACTTCTACCAAGAACTGGGAGCTGACACCGATATTCGCCAACCTTATCCGGCTGCCGGTCACCTCCGACTCATTCAATAACCTGCTCCGCAGGAACACATGGCTGAAAAATGCTTACACGGAAACATTCATAGAGGGGGAAAACGTTGCCTTCACATTTACCGACCGTGAAAAAAGGTTTGGCAAAAACTATTTCTATGCGCGCATTGGTGCAGAAGAAGCAGGCGGTATACTCCGCGGCTTGAATACGTTTATCCCCGGACTCGATAGTTTTGCATATTCCCAATACCTGAAGTTTGACTTCGATATACAACATTTTGTACCAAGACGCCATTCGGCATGGGCCTTCAGGTTCATCGGCGGCGTAGGCCTGCCTTACGGCAACTCCATAACGTTGCCTTACCTGAAACAATACTACGTGGGCGGCGCGTATAGCCTTCGTGGCTTCAGGATACGCACCCTTGGTCCGGGTAGCTATGTAGACGATTCACTGCAGCAGACCGGAACTAACGTAATTGACCGAACGGGTGATATCCGGCTGGAGTTGAATGGTGAATACCGGTTTGATGTAGTGCAACTGTTTGCAGGAGCATTAAATCTGAAAAGCGCGTTGTTCGCAGATGCCGGTAATATATGGCTGGCCCGGAAGACAGAGGCATACCCGGACGGAGAATTTACCTTCAGCAAACTCGGGCCTGACCTTGCGATCAACGTAGGTACGGGCGCACGCCTGGATATCGCGGGCCTGTTTCTCGTGCGGGCCGATGTTGGCATACCGGTAAAAAGACCGGACTACAAACCGGAAACAGATATTAACGGCACCATAATCAGGAGTGGCTGGGCGTTTGATGATATGTTCGCATATAAGGGCTGGTATAAGGAGAACCTGGTGTTGACCATAGGTATCGGTTATCCGTTCTAATATGCACGCTTTTGCTGATGCGCACCGCATTTAATATCTTTGGCGCATATGCGCAATATTAAGATCATAGAAGTAAGATCTGAGATAGGAGCAGGAACAAGAGGCGCAAGCCTGGGCATAGATGCCATACGAATAGCAGCGCTCGATTTTATGAGCAGCTTTTTTGTCAACTTTCCTTCTGAACAGGTAGAGAACGAAAACCGTCTTTTATATGAACCGGTAGCTTCGCCCTACGCCAAGCGTATACAAGGTGTTTATACCATGTACGAGCGCGTGGCTAAGTCGGTTTCAGATACTTTAAAATCAGGACTGTTCCCATTGGTGCTGGCAGGCGACCATAGCACGGCCGGCGGCACCATCGCCGGCATTAAAATGGCCCGTCCAAAAAACAGGCTTGGTGTGATATGGATAGACGCGCATGCCGACCTTCACACACCGTATACAACCCCATCGGGGAATATGCACGGTATGCCGCTGGCTACTGCACTAGCTGAGGATAATATAGAAAGCCAGGTACATAATCCCGACGCGCAAACCGTAGATTTCTGGAATAAGCTGAAAAGTATTGGTAAGATCCAACCGAAGATTAATCCTTCTGACATTGTTTATATCGCGATGCGCGATTTTGAAAAGGAAGAAGAACACCTGATCAAGAAATACGGCATCAAAGTTATACCTACACAGGAAGTACGCCGTAAGGGTGTGGAAAGCGTTGTGCGCTCTGCGCTACTCCATCTCAGCGCCTGCGATGATATTTATGTATCATTTGACGTGGATAGCCTGGACAGCTCTATCTCGCGCGGTACGGGTACACCGGTAAGCAATGGACTGAAAGAAAGAGAAGCAGAAGATCTTATAGCTTCGTTCATGCAAAACCATAAGATCTGCTGCTTTGAAGTGACAGAGGTAAACCCGACGCTGGACAAGGAAAACCTGATGGCTGAGATCGCCTTCAACATCCTGCAGCGTAGCGTGAACCTGCTACTGGTGAACTAGTCTACTTTGTCAGCACCAGCCTGATACCTTTCCCCGGTTCGGCTTTACCTTGGGCAGAACGCACGGTGATCTGGTCAAAATAAACCGTATCGCCAGGTTTTGAACGCTCTGTGATGTTGTTCAGCAGGAATGTTGTCAGGCTGTCGCCCATACAATATTCAACCAGGTGATCGGTTATCCACATCAGGTTGCCAATAGAGTCCTCGTACAGGTTGCGCTCGCCATATGTAAGTGCAAACCCGTCAACGCTATAGGGCGATCCAAGTGAGTCACGCGACGTGAGGCCTTGTTTCAACAATGAATCAAAAGTTTTTTTGCTCACCTTACTACCGTCAGTAATAGCCGAGCGACCGAGGTAAACCGGGATACGTTTTACCGCAGGCTTGACTACCTTCCTATCTTTCGTTTGCGCCCATACGGTTACAGACACCAGCAAAAGCAACATCACAACAAATTTTACTCTTTTATTCATTTCCTTAAAGTTATAACAAACTCAGGCTTTCTTCAATAGCTTTTATTTTGGCTAAAGCATCGGCCTGCTTTTTACGCTCAATATCTATTATCTCAGGTTTGGCATTCTGCACAAAGCGTTCATTACCCAATTTCTTATCAATACTCACCAGGAACCCTTTCAGGTAATCCAGCTCTTTTTGCATTTGTTCTTTCTGCACGCCGGTATCCATACTGGCGGCATCTGCTTCTATATATAGCTTATCAGTTTGCACTACTATCGAAATGCTGCCTTGTTTAGCTTCGCTGGTAAAACCGATCTGCTCGGCGTTTACCTGCCTTGCCAGGATAGGTTCTATCTTCTTGTAGAAATCCTGCTGGGCAGTATCTATCCACAGCTTGATCGTCTCTTTCGGCTTCAGTTGGTTCTTATTACGTGTATCACGAATGGCTGTCATCAGTTCCTGCAGCATAGCGGCATCTTTCAATACAGCTTTGTCGGCTACCCTGGTTGCGGGTAGTTGCTTTACCACCAGGTCGTCGCTGTCTTTACGCTCACGCAGTGAATGGTAGATCTCTTCGGTAATGAACGGCATGTAGGGGTGCAACAACTGCAGCAGGTTTTCATAGATACTTACAGTGCGGTCATACACTTCACGGCTCATTGGCTGGTCCTGTGCCGGTTTCACCCACTCCAGGTACCAGGAGCAAAAGTCATCCCATATCAGGGAGTAGATGGTCTTCAACGCTTCGCTCAGACGGAAATCCTTCATCATATCCGCAACTTCTGCCGAAGCGTCAGCTACGCGATTCTCCATCCAATCTATAGCAAAGCTTGCATTTGATTCAACACCGTCTGCTACCCTGCCTTCCCACATCTTTACCAGCTTGGTAGCATTCCACATCTTGTTGCTGAAGTTGCGGCCCTGCTCTAATGCTGATTCATCATACAGCAGGTCATTACCAGCCGGCGCAGATATCATTACGCTGAAGCGCAATGCGTCGGCGCCAAACTGTTCTATCAGTTTCAGCAGGTCAGGTGAGTTACCGAACTGCTTACTCATTTTCTTGCCTTCTTTGTCGCGCACCATACCGGTAAAGTACACGCGCTTGAATGGTTTTTCACCCATGAACTCGTAGCCCGCCATAATCATGCGCGCTACCCAAAAGAAGATGATATCGAAGCCCGTTACCAACGTGCTTGTAGGGTAGTAATATTTCAGCTCCGCGTTGTTGGGATCTTTGTTCCAGCCAAACACCTGCATGGGCCATAACCAACTGCTGAACCATGTATCCAATACGTCTTCATCTTGTCTTAGCTCCGGTTGCTTCGCAGCCAATTCGGGCTTTTTCGTTTTGTATTGTTCGTGAGCACCTGCAGCATCGGTAGCTACATAGATAGTGCCTTCGCTATCGTACCATGCCGGTATGCGCTGACCCCACCAAAGCTGGCGGCTGATGCACCAGTCTTTGATATTGCCTACCCAGTGACGGTACAGGTTTTTGAATTTAGGAGGATGCAGCTCGACAGTATCATTCATCACATTATCCAACGCAGGCTTTGCCAGCTTTTCTACATCACACCACCACTGTACTGAAAGTTTTGGTTCGATAACTGCCTCTGAACGCTCAGAGAAACCTACCTGGTTGCTATAATCTTCTACTTTCACCAGGTTGCCTGCGGCCTCCAGATCAACGAGTATTTTCTTACGTACAGCAAAACGATCCTCACCAATGTACAGCTGAGCGGCTTCGCTCATGGTACCATCGTCGTTCAATGTATCGATAACCTGCAGGTTGTGTTTCAGACCAAGGTTATAGTCATTGATATCGTGCGCAGGTGTCACCTTCAACGCGCCCGTACCAAATTCTTTGTCGATGTAGTCATCGAAGATAATTGGCACGCGGCGGTTTACCAGCGGTACGAAGCAGTATTTACCTTTCAGGTGCGCATAGCGCTCGTCTTCAGGATGCACGCATACAGCAGTATCACCTAGGATAGTTTCCGGACGAACAGTAGCTATGGTGATGTATTCTTCTTTATCGCTGTCGATCTTGTAGCGAACGTAAACCAGTTTTGAATTGGTTTGTTTGTAGATCACTTCCTCGTCACTCAAAGCGGTTTTTGCCCTGGGGTCCCAGTTGATCATCTTTACGCCGCGATAGATGTAGCCTTTATTGTACAGCTCAACGAATACGCGCATAACAGCTGCGTAATAATCGTCGTTCATGGTGAAGTTGGTACGGTCCCAGTCAAGAGAACAACCCAGCTTACGCAGCTGTTGCAGGATGATACCACCATATTTTTCCTTCCATTCCCAGGCGTATTTCAGAAACTCATCGCGCGATAGCGACTTTTTGTCAATACCCTTTTCGCGAAGCATCGCTACTACCTTCGCCTCTGTTGCAATAGAGGCGTGATCGGTGCCCGGTACCCAACAGGTGTTGTAACCTTCCATCTTAGCGCGACGGATCAGTATATCCTGGATGGTATTATTCAGCGCATGGCCCATGTGCAGCACCCCGGTCACGTTGGGCGGAGGTATGACTATGGTATAGGGCGGACGTTCGTCGGGCACAGATTTAAAGTATCCCGAACGTTCCCAATGTTCATACCAATTTTGTTCGGCCTGGCCGTGCTGAAAGTTCTTACTTAGTTCCATGAGTTGCTGAGCGCAAATTATAAGGGAGCAAAGATAATACCTAACTCGTGTGTTACAGAATTTGTAACATTTTGCTCTGTTAAACACCTGTAAAACTCTGCAGTCATCGATTAAGATATATTGTAATGTTTTTCCGTATCTTGCAAATAAAGCACCACCAATGAAAAGATTGCTACTATTCACCGGTACCCTGCTGGCTACATGTGTTACTACAAAAGCACAAACACCGGTATGGAGTACAGATATTGCACCTATAATCAATAACAAATGCGCCTCCTGCCACCGGCAAGGTGGAATAGCCCCTTTCTCGCTCATTGGCTATGCCAATGCATCATCGCAATCCGGTATTGCAAACGCCGTACAGACCAAACGTATGCCACCCTGGCCGCCCGACCCAACTTACACGAGGCTGGCGCATGAAAGATTATTATCGCAAAAAGAAATAGATAAAATACTGGCCTGGGCCAATAATGGCAAGCCTCAGGGTGACCCGACGTTAGCCCCACCAAACCCGGTATTCAATCCTAATGGCGATCTGCCAGGTACGCCAGACCTGGTCACAAAGATTCCTCATTTTACGTCTACTGCCGCAAACAACGATGTTTATCAATGCTTCGTCGTACCACATGGCCAAAGCGCTGATAAATTCATTACAGCCTTTGAAGCAATACCCGGAAACCGACCTATCGTGCATCATGTATTGGTATATGCAGACACAACCGGTGTTTGCGATAGTCTCGATAACGCATGGCCAGGACCGGGATATGAAAGCTTTGGTGGTGTGGGAACAAACAATGCAATCCTGATCGGCGGATGGGTACCCGGCACTTCGCCTACTGTAATGCCAACAGGCTTCGGGATCAACCTGCCGAAAAACGCAAAAATTGTCATTCAAATACATTATCCGCAAGGCTCAACCGGGCTAGTGGATAGCACCGAGATACATTTCTTTTTTTCGTCTACTCCTGTCAGGAACGTGCGCATAGATCCTATTCTCAATCACCTGGGTGTTTATACCAACATGACGCCCTGGCCATTGCAGATACCTGCCCACCAGGTGAAGACTTTCACCCAGCAATCAACGGTCTCCGCACTGATAGGCGATGCCTCTATACTAGGAGTGGCGCCACACATGCACCTGATAGGCAGAAACATCTCCGTATTCGGCGTGAAAGGCAGCGATACGCAAAAATTCATCCGGATCAACAACTGGGATTTTCATTGGCAAGGGTTCTACCAGTTCCGTAATATCTTGAAAATGCCGGCAGGGACAGTGCTGTATTCGCGGGCATTTTACGACAATACAACAAACAATCCATTCAACCCCAGCAACCCGCCTCAAGTGGTTAATGCCGGCGAAGCTACTACAGATGAAATGATGCTGACCTTCTTTGTCTGGACGCAGTACCAGCCTGGCGATGAAAACATCAAGATCGACACTTCTACGCCCGCCGATCTTTCAGTAGGCAACTACTACAAAGGCGAGGTGCTGTTTCAGCCATATCCCAACCCTGCTACCGACGAACTGATCGTAAAATGCCACCTGGATAAATCGGTAACAGCAACGATAGACCTTGTGGACATCACGGGAAAAGTTGCTAAAAAGCTAATGGCTGGTGGGCACATCGAAAGCGGTTACTCTGCGCTCAGGTATTCTATTGCCGACCTGCCGGCGGGAATGTATACGCTGCGACTACAGACACAGGAAGGAATGAGAACGGAAAAGCTGGTGATACAACGATAAAGCACCTTAACAGACCAATAAAAAAATAAGCGCCGGGACAATACCGGCGCTTCATCATTTAACCAAAACAACCACAAACCTGTAAGCCGGATTCTGTAATCTCAAATGGTCATTGAGACGGCTATCATTTATCTGGTCACGCAATCGCTTGCGTGATCTATCTGCCAACCCACGGACATCGGGCGAGCCGCCCTCAATCGTCCGCCTATTTGGCATTTCAGCGCGCAAGGTTTACCCTCTCGCCATGTTACCACGGCGAATCGTAGGCTCTTACCCTACATTTTCACCCTTACCCCCAATGTGAAGGCGGTTATTTTCTGTGGCACTTTCTGTATCCCGCTGACGCGGAACCCCACCCGTTAGGTGGTGCGCTGCTCTA
>JAJNBR010000097.1 GCA_021156265.1 Flavipsychrobacter sp. | reverse complement strand
GTTTGTGGTTATGTCAGTTTCAGCGGCCAAAGTTATGTCAAACACTATATACTTGTCTACTATTAACGAGCCTTTAGTTAAAATATTCATATCAGGGGATTTTGGCTGTATATATAGCGCTTATATCCGTAATTTTGCGCCTCAAATGGCTAAGATCGGGCAAATAGAACTGGGGGAGTTCCCACTGCTGCTGGCACCTATGGAGGATGTTAGCGACCCTCCTTTCCGTGCCGTGTGTAAACAACACGGGGCTGACCTGATGTACACCGAATTCATTTCGTCTGAGGGCCTTATTCGCGATGCTATCAAAAGCCGCCAGAAGCTGGACATATTTGATTATGAACGCCCTATCGGTATCCAGATCTTTGGCGGCGATGAAGAGGCCATGGCTATGCAAAGGCGCCGGAGCCGGGGTATTGAAGGATATCGACCTGATGGTGCGCCTTACAAAAGCAGTGGTTCGGTCTACCAAACTGCCGGTTACGGTCAAAACGCGGCTGGGCTGGGACGATAGTTCCAGGAACATCGAGGAAGTTGCCGAACGTTTGCAGGATGTGGGCATACAGGCGCTTACCGTTCATGGCCGAACCCGTGTACAGATGTACAAAGGCGAAGCCGACTGGCGGTTGATAGCCAAGGTGAAAGAAAACCCTCGCATCCAGATACCTATATTTGGCAACGGTGATATCGATAGTCCGCAAAAGGCATTGGAGTACAAGAACCGCTATGGGGTTGATGGCATTATGATAGGCCGTGCCGCCATCGGGTACCCGTGGATATTCCGGGAGATCAAGCACTTCCTGGCCACGGGTGAAACCCTGGCGCCCCCTACCTTGGCCGAACGCCTCGACGCCTGCCGCCGCCACCTGTTGGGTTCCGTTCAGTGGAAGGGCGAAAAACTCGGTATCCTTGAAATGCGCCGCCACTATGCCAACTATCTTAAGGGCTTGCCGCACATCAAAGACTTCCGTACACGCCTGGTAACTACGGATAGCCTGCAAGAACTGGAAGCCATATTCGATGACATCGCTACCCACTATGCCGGCATTGAAGGAGAAGCGCTTGTAGCTTAGGCTGTTCCGTGTATTGTTGCACAGCTCATAATTTGTGGTTTTCAACATATTTGCAAACCTGCTATCCTCCTGCTATTCCACTCCAATTTGTTACAGTTTGTTGTCGTTTTTCAGCGGACCTCATTCCGACTTTCAGACCATTTGCTATTCAACTAAAATTTCCAACAGCGTACCACCGCATTTCATCACTACAAATATACAACAAATCTTACATAACACCAATCACTTGTTACAAACAAAAAGGCACCCGTTGCGGGTGCCTTTTACCATTAATATTCAAATGAATTTATTTAACTACGAACCTCAGGGTAGAAACCTGGCCGTCGATATTCAGCCTAACCATATACATGCCGGCTGCTGCGCTGCCAAGGTCAATGTTGGCATTGAATTCAGCGCCTTGTACCGGAACTGTGTTCCTGTAAACCACCTGACCCACAGCATTCAATACTTCCACGTTAGCGTCATTATTTATCGTTTTCACCGAAGCTTTGATGGTGAATTTTCCTTCGTTCGGGTTAGGGAACAGTTGCAGACTGCCCACGTTTGAAGCAACAGACTTCACACTCGTCACTTCGCTAACGAGGATAGTATTGCTGAGTACAAACAGCGGATAAGCACACTGCAGGCTGGTACCGGCGGTAACCGATATCTTATCGTTTGGCAGCAGATTACCAACAGTGTATATGTCGCTGGTAGCGCCTGGTATGTCAATGCCATTCTTTCTCCACTGGTAGCTTGGGGTAGCACCGCCATTTACCATAGTTGCGTAGAAGGTATAGCCCATTGCATTTTTGTTGCCGACGATAGCCACTTCAGGAGTATCAACAGCCAGCACTTCTACCGATATAGGACTGGACAGGACAGGGAAAACGCAAACAGCGTTGCTCGTCATCTCGCAGGTGATCACATCATTATTTACCAGCGAGTTGCTGCTGTAAGTTGATTGATTAGCACCGGGGACGGCTACACCGTTTTTAA
Organism: Flavipsychrobacter sp.; assembly: GCA_021156265.1. GTDB lineage: Bacteria > Bacteroidota > Bacteroidia > Chitinophagales > Chitinophagaceae > Polluticoccus. The sequence continues at coordinate 9,156 of JAJNBR010000097.1, read as the reverse complement.
ACCAGCGGAAAGCCGGGTTTGTACCGCCATTTGTAAAATAACTGGTGAACAGGAAAGGTTCTCCTTCGCAGGCAACCGAATCATTAGTCACATACATATTAACAGAACCCTTAACGATCGGAGAAACGGTCATGTTGAGCGTGTTGCTGATAGCAGGCACAGGCGTAGCGCAAGGTGTACTGCTCCTCATTTCGCAAACAATAGATTCTCCACCGGAGATAGCTGTAGTATAGGTAGGCGAGGTAGCACCTGCTATATTCGTACCATTCTTTTTCCACTGGTATTGCGGAGTTGTACCGGGATTAGAAGGTGTTGCAATGAAATTCACATTCAGCCCCTGGCACGCTACCGGGCCGTAAGGCGAGCTGATAGTAACTGAGGTGCTGGTAACAGGATAATGAGCTATAGTAATAGCACTGCTGGTAGCCATTGCAGGACTTACGCACATGCCATTGCTGGTCATTTCGCAAGTGATCACATCTCCATTCACCAGGCTGGTGCCGGCAGGATAGCTAACACCTGTCGCGATGTTAAGTCCGTTCTTCTTCCACTGGTATTGAGGAGCGCTACCACCGTTTACGGGAGTTGCAGTAAAAGTTACCGAAGCATTACCACACACGTGACCATTACTATTAACACTCGGCGAAGCGATGGTTACAGAAGGCGCCAATATCGGGTTCACTACAAAATTCAGTGTGCCTGTACCTGTGGGTGAAGCAGGGCATACATAGTTTGTGGTTATTTCGCACACAATAGTATGTGTACCTGCTGTCAGCGTACCGGCATTGTACAGGCTAGGACTGTTAGTGCCTGTATTCACACCGTCAATTTTCCACTGGTAAGACGGATTAGTACCACCGCCATACGGAGTTGCGCTGAAAGTAAGTGCCGCTCCAAGGCAGGTCGGGTTACCTACACTTGATACGATCGTTGCAGAGGGTGTAAGCGTAGGTGTAATATTCATAGTGATCGCATTGCTGGTTGTGCTCAGTGGACAAAAAGCATCGCTGGTAATAACGCAGGTGATCACATCAAAGTTGGCCAGTGCCGATGAAGTATAAGTGGGACTGTTTGTTCCAACGTTAGTACCATTTCTTTTCCACTGGTATTTGGGAGCAGTACCTGCATTGCCTGGTGTCGCAGTAAAAGTCACCGAGGTACCTGAACATAGCGGGTTGCCGGCGTTGGAAACGATGCTAACCGTAGGAGCAGTTGGCGTAACAACGGTCATCGTAACTGTATTGTTTGCAGTAGCCGGAGAAGGACAAGGCGCATTACTAGTCATTGTTACAGTGATCACGTCTCCGTTTACAAGCGTGCCGGGATTTGAAAATGCCGGAGCTGTGCTAACGATCACACCATTGAGTTTCCACTCGTAGGTTGGCGAAATACCGCCATTAACAGGCACCGCCACAAAGTTCACCGCAACACCGTTGCATATTGTAGAACCCGGAATAGGGTTAATGGATACAGACGGAGTAACCGGCGAACCGATATTCATTGTAATAGCATTGCTGGTAGCTGTAGCTGTTACCAGGCAAGTCTCGTTGCTGGTCATTACTACTGTAATGATATCGCCCTGCGCAAGAGTGTTGTCGCTATAAGTATTGCTGTTTGTTCCAACATTAGAACCGTTTTTCTTCCATTGATACGCAGGGGTAGTACCACCATTTACCGGTGTAGCGGTAAAGGTTACGTTAGCGCCTGCGCATGCGCCGCCCGGAGAAGCATTGCTCACAATAGAAACGGACGGTGTAAGGTTGGGGTTTACTGTTTGAATGATATGATTGGAGTTAACTGTAGGTGTTGCCGGGCACTGGACGCTTGGGGTCAATGTGCAAAACACATCATCGCCGTTAGCAGGTGTGTTGTTTGTGTAAGTAGCAGTACTTGTTACATAAACACCGTTCTTTTGCCAATAGTAGCCCGGAGTGGCACCACCATTGGTGAGCGTTGCGCTATAGGTAACCGAAGTACCAGCACATACAGGGCCAGACGGACTAACCGAAATAGAAATGGCAGCCGTAACCTGCGCTTTCACTTCCAGGTCAACGCCGTTATCGGCGCCGGTTTCAGCAACATCGGTGCTGAGTACGCGAATACGATAGCCAGTGCCTGTAATTGCACTACATGGGATGGTGGCAGCAATCGTGTCCGTTAAATCAGTACTGATAACAAAGCCAATGGTATCCGGATTTGCAAAGCTGCCTGACGCATCCGATAGTTCAACCGTATACTGGTTGCCCGTGTTGATAGTAGCTGTTGTGGTGAACACTACATCCACAGGGGCGCACGGACAAAAACTGGTGCCCAATACAGTATCTGTTGTCAGATTTTGGGCAAACAAGCCAACCGAAAGATGGCAAAGGGCAATAAGCAAGTAAAGTTTGCGGTACATAAGGGACATATTAATGGTTTATTTGTCTACAATTTTTTTCAAATAAGCACAAAGCTTCACAGTGCCGTAATCACAGCTCAAAAAAAGATTGTACTGGGCGTAATGGGAGTAATAATTCTCTCTCGATTGTTGTATCCCCGTGAGGAAAAAACGCAAAGAGCGCCGCAAAGATAACGTGAATAATATTAATACGGACTGTTAGCCGAGATATTATTATTACCTATGCGTTAAATTAAGACAGCAGTTTGAGCAGAAAGGATGGGGTAAATCTTAAAAAAAGTAAATTCGAATATATCGCTATCTGAAGCGATAAATTATCAGCAACAATAATACAAGAATACTACTCATAGTGCCAAACATCATATTCCAAAGAGTAGCGATGCAAAATATAACGAGCAATGTCCATCCGTTAGGACGCTTAAATGTGAAGGCAGCTGTTGCAACAAGCCCGAATAATCCTAATATCACAAAAATACTTTTCATGCCCGGTGACATTGGATCGATACCAAGCGGCTCAACGACTTTGGTCCATGGCCCAAGCTGACCGGCATATTTACCCGTTTCAGGTCTGATATAATCGCCTGTAATAAAAGCGCGCAGGCCGTCAAAAACCATATAGCCGGCGTGGAGCAGCGACATTAAAATAATAATCGCACGAATGATCATATAAAGAAAGGAAACGGTTATTCGTCTTCAGCGATCTCACAATCTACACCGGGAAGGGTAACCTCGTTGATATTGCCCATGTAAGCGGCGCAATCCTTAGTAGCCTCGTCCTTGTTCTCTGCTTTTACAGTTTGGATATACTCTGTGCGGGTGCCTCTTGACACACAGTGGCAATCAAAATCTCTTTTGCACGAGGATATAACGAGCAACAACAAACAAGCTGGAATAATGACGTATGGCCTCATATAAATGCTTAAGGGTGCTTAAAAATAATAATTATTGGAGATAATGGTATACCCCGACACAGGTTTTTTGAGAAATAGAAAAATTGGCAAAGAATTTTCCCTAAAGACGAAAAAGCCGGTCATGACCCGACAAACCAACCTGGTATTATCAGCCTTTACCGCAGCCACGCTGCTGTTTTCGGTGCAGGCATGCAAAAAAGTAGCCTCCGACGACCTGAAAGACACAGTGCCTTACCACCAGGAATATTCTGTAGATTATAATAAGAACACCGGTAAGACCTCTGCAGCAGCCCAGTTCAGGGTCCGTGACGCAAACGGATCGAAGGTGGAATTGAATAATGGAGCATCCGTAACCGCTAACAGCAAGAGTCCCAGTTCCCTGCAACTGGTACCCGGTGTTTATTCCTGGACCTTTGATGAATTAGTTGATGTAAGCTTCGAGCTGACTAAAAACTCGGGTAACAAGTTGGTCAACACCGTAGCAAAAACAGACATTGGCGACATTGCCTTCTCGTCAAACTTCCCGGCAGTTGCGTCAAAGGCTTCAGGATTTACTTTTAACTGGGCGGGTGACGCCCTCGTCAGCGGTGAAACACTCACGGTAAAAATCACCGGCACTCCTTCGTCGTCATCGATAGATCCGAACGTTGAAAAGACAGTAACTAGCGGGCAGGTAACCATCTCCTCATCCGACCTGGACAAATTTGCTCCCGGTACACTAAAGGTGACCATGGAACGAAGAAAGAATGTATTGCTGGATGTAAAAGACGATACCGCCAATGGCGATATCGAACTGACCATAAAAACCGAGAAAGACCTGGCGCTTAATTAGCGCAACTATTTTTTTTACCCCTGTTTGAAGCGCGGCACAACTACAGTTGTGCCGTTTTATTTCTATGCCCTATTGATCGTAGCAAACTCCGGTTTTATCACTGATGCAAACGGAATCTTGCTGGTACGTGACCTCAAAAATTCCATCACCTCTTCATCCGAAGCGAATCGGTCGCCGAGGTTCACAAAATGGCGGGCCAACAGATCGTAACGCTTTCTCATCAGGTAAGCGAATATGTGCAGGAAGTGAATACCATCGAACACGATGGCGTTGTTCTCAATATACTTGTCCAGCGTTTTCTGGAAATAGACCGGATGCTCGGTCCAGTGCATCGATTGTTTTTCGTGATGGCTGATGTGATAGCCGTCGTTCCAGCATTTGTGATTGTACTTGGTATTGATGCAGGTGACGCTATTCTTATAATCATTGCCGGGATCCAGCGGATCGATGAAAGCGTGCTGTGCCCAGTTGCCTATCATCGCCACCAGCCTGAATAGTACGAACGGTATGATAAACACGACCAATGTCGCCTGCCAGTTAATGAACGACATCAGTACGCAGAAGGCGATGAACACCAGCTCTCCCCTCACCGAACGGTAGAACAGGCGCTTGCGTTTTTTGCGCAGGAAATAGTTGGCCAAATGGTAGATACCCGAAAACAGGAAGACACCAAAATAATGAAGAAACCCCCTGAATGAGTCGCGACGGTAAGGCATAGTGCTGCTCTCATCGTCTTCCAGGTTATTCTCGGCATGGTGCATGCCTATGTGGTGTGCATAATAGGTTTCAGGCGAGTGACCGAACAAAGGGGCAATTACCCATGGCAGGTAGTTGTTCATGAACTCATACTCCTTCTTGAAAAGAGCACGGTGGCTGGTGCAATGCAGCATCAGTCCGAAGGGCCCCTTGAAAGTTACATTGTTCAAAAACTGGTATGCAATTACGGCCAGCCACCACATCACACCACCAACCGGCAGTACATAACACAGGATAGCCAGCGGTATAAGTGTGAAGGTGATTTGAAGGGTGAGTTTTGCGAACGGCAGATCGCGCTCGTCGCGGATGTATCTTTTAAAAAATCTTGCAAATGCAGTTTCGTGTGCCGGCTGTACATATACCGGGTCTGTTATCGCAGTGAGACCTTTCATTGTTTGTACAATATAACCTTAATTATTAAGACAGTATCCAGACAGGTGTAAAAAAACCGAGCCTCCTTATGCAGGAGGCTCGAGTTTTATATGTAATCCGTTATTACAGGTGCTGTTGTATTTTCTTGTCGAAAACACCTTTGGGTGCAGCGCCAACCTGCTTGTCAACAACCTGGCCGCCTTTGATGAACAATACAGCCGGAATGCTGGTAATGCCGTAGTTAATAGACAGTTGTGGATTCTCATCCACGTTCACTTTACCAACGTTCACTTTGCCATCGTATTCTTTAGCCAGTGCATCGATGGTTGGGCCGAGCGCAAGGCAAGGACCACACCATGGAGCCCAAAAGTCAACAACGGTAAGCTTGTCTGCTTTCATTACTTCCTGGTCAAAATTTGCGTCAGTGAATACTGCTGCCATCTTATATGAATTTTTATTGTAGGTTAAAAAACAATGCCAAAGGTACTATGAGTTATTGACTTCAAATAATAGCCAACGAAAATATCGGTATAAGCCGATCACATATGCTGCTGTATCTTCTTTTCATACACCCCGCGGGCAGCCAGGCCAACGTGTTTATCAACCAGCTGACCATTTTTAAAGAACAGCACACAGGGCAGGTTCATAACGCTGTATTTAACAGACACTTCAGGATTCTCATCGCTATTAAGCTTCCCGATGTTCACTTTTCCTTCGTAATCGGTAGCCAGTGCGTCTATGGTTTTGCCCAGCGCCAGGCAAGGCGGACACCAGGTAGCCCAAAAGTCAACTACGGTCAGCTTGTCTGAATTTAATACCGCGGTATCAAAATTTGCGTCTGTAAATACGTTAGCCATTTTCTTACAATTTGGATCAAAGTTATAGGTATGGTTGACAGTATCTTATTGGTTCAACACATAGCATCATAAACACTAATCATATCAGCTCAGTTCTAACGACAGCCTGATATAGTCATTCTCCTGCAGGAAGGTAATCAGCTCATCGTTTATCGCGAGTCGCTGACCGGCTGTTTTCATCTTGGTAGTCATGTTGTCTTCCTCATCCACCACCTGGATGATCACATCAGTGTTGCCCGGATTCTGCTTCAGGTTATCACTCAGGAACATCACCAGTTCCTGGTTGATCTTAGCCAGCGGCATCCAGAGCGTCATCTTCTTGGTCAGCTTCTTCTTCACTTCATCCAGCAGCATGATGCTTTGTATCTCAAACTCCATAACACCCGGGCGGAACCTGTGTTCCTGGTACACGCCTTGTATCAGCAGTGTCTGGCCGTTGTCCAGGTAGTTGCTGTACTGCAGGTAGTTCTTCTCCCAGAACACGATCTCCTGGTTACCACTATAGTCATTGAGCACCAGCTTACCGAACTTACTGCCCTTCTTTGTGGTCATATGCGCGGCATCGGTCACAAAACCGGCTATACGGATGGTACGGCCTTTACTGTTCTCCAGCTCATTAATAGGCGTAAAGCCATAATGCTGCATCTCAAACTTGTAGCCGTCCAGCGGGTGCGCACTAAGGTAAATTCCGATAACATCCTTCTCACGGTCCAGCAACTCGGGCAGCGTCCATGTTGGACATTCAGGTATTACCGGTGGCTTCACATCGGCCATCGTGCTTTCGCCGAACAGGCTATTTGATGCCATAGAGGTATTGGCCTGCACCTGGTTGCCAAAACGTGCCAGGCGTTCCAGCCCCGTCACAGGGTCAGTAGGTGGTGCATAGAAATACTGGGCGCGGTGCAAGTCTTTAAAACAATCTAACCCACCTGCATATATCAAACCTTCTATCGTCTTTTTGTTAACTGTGCGCTGGTTGATACGCGATACAAAGTCATACACCGATGTAAAAGGACCATTGGCCTCGCGTTCGGCAATAAGATCTTCTACTGCAGCTTCACCCACACCTTTGATGGCGTTCATACCGAAACGGACAACGCCTTCTTTGTTTACAGAAAAGCCTTTCAGACTCTCGTTCACATCTGGTCCTAATACGGCGAGTCCCATGCGCTGGCACTCTTCCATGTAAAACTTGATCTTATCGATGTTACCCTGGTTGTTCAGCACAGCTGCCATATACTCCGAAGGATAGTGCGCCTTCAGGTAAGCGGTCTGGTAAGCAACGAATGCGTAACAGGTAGAGTGCGATTTATTGAACGCGTACTGAGCGAATGCTTCCCAGTCGGTCCATACCTTGTTCAGTTTGTCTTCGGGGTGACCTTTTGCTTTGGCGCCTTCCACAAACTGGCCTTTCATTTTGTCCAGTACCGATTTCTGCTTCTTACCCATCGCCTTTCGCAGTACGTCGGCATCACCTTTACTAAAGCCACCCAGTTTCTGCGACAGCAACATCACCTGTTCCTGGTATACCGTGATACCGTAAGTATCCGACAGGTATTCTTCCATTTCCGGCAGATCGTACACGATCGCCTCCTCACCATGCTTACGCTTGATGAAGTTGGGGATGTACTCCAGCGGGCCGGGACGGTACAGGGCGTTCATCGCGATAAGATCATCGAACTTATCCGGCTTCAGCTCGCGCAGGTATTTCTGCATACCAGCACTTTCAAACTGGAAGGTACCGTTGGTCTCACCGCGCTGGTACAGCTCGTAGGTCTTCTCGTCGTCGATCGAGCGGTATGTAATCTATATCTATTTCGACACCGTAGTTACGCTTTATTAACGCGAGCGCATCTTTGATGATGGTGAGGGTCTTCAGACCCAAAAAGTCCATCTTAATAACGCCGGCATTCTCGATGATGTTACCTTCAAACTGCGTGATCAGGAGGTTTACATCCTTCACCGCGCACACCGGGATCATTTCACTCAGGTCTTTGGGAGCAATGATGATACCCGCCGCGTGGATACCTGTATTACGAACAGACCCCTCCAGCTTTTCGGCTGAGCGGAGCACTTGCCCGTGTATATTGTCGCTGGCGTATATCTCGCGCAGCTTGTTTACATTTTCTACTTCCTCTCCACCAATGCCTTCTTTATCCTCCAGGCTCTTCTCCCCTTTCATAGGGGCATGCAGCAGACGTTTTAGCGATATACCCGGGCGTTCCGGCACCAGCTTTGCCAGGCCGTTGGCATCAGGCAATGGCAGGTCCAACACCCGAGCCACATCTTTGATACTGCTCTTGGCAGCCATGGTACCATAAGTAACAATGTGCGCCACCTGGTTGCGACCATACTTATCTACCACGTAGTCTATCACCTTCTGGCGGCCAACGTCATCAAAGTCCGTATCTATATCGGGCATGCTCTTACGTTCCGGGTTAAGGAAACGCTCGAACAGGAGATTATACTTTATCGGGTCGATATTGGTGATGCCGGTGCAATAAGCCACCACCGAACCTGCGGCCGACCCACGGCCCGGACCTACGAATACACCCAGGTTACGACCAGCTTGTATAAAGTCGGATACGATAAGGAAGTAACCCGCAAAACCCATGGTCTTGATGGTGAAGAGCTCAAACTTAAGGCGCTCTTCTATCTCGGCGGTTATCTCTTTGTACCGTTCTTTTGCGCCGGTCCAAGTCAGGTGCTCGAGGTAAGCATCCTGGTCGTCGTGGAATTCGGGAGGCACCTTGAAGTGAGGCAGCAGGATGTCGCGCTCCAGCTTCAGCGGTTTTATCTTGTCAACTATGCGGTTGGTATTGTCGATAGCTTCCGGCAGGTCGCTGAACAGCTTCGACATTTCCTCGGTATTCTTGAAATAGAACTGGTCGTTATAGAAAGCAAAGCGCCTGTCCTTCATCATCACGTCATCATCGCTGAAATCCTTCATCGTCGGCGTGCTTTGCTTTTCGCCGGTGTTGATGCAAAGAAGAATATCGTGCGCGTTGGAATCTTCCACGTTCACATAAT
>JAJNBR010000324.1 GCA_021156265.1 Flavipsychrobacter sp. | reverse complement strand
GTCGTGCACATATCCCTGTATCTGCTGGTGCCTGAATATCGCGTCGTTTTCGGTCGGCGCTATCTCAGACAGTTTGAATCTCTGCAGCGGGTTGTATCCCGTGCGTTCCAACCCAAGCGGCTTATAAAAATTTGCCTCTACATAGTTATCGATACGTTTGCCGCTTATCTGCTGAACGATGGCCGCGAGGAAAAAATAATCGAGGTCGCTGTATACATACCTGCCTTTGGTCTCCAGCGGCGATGCAAGTATCTGCGCCCATATGGTATCAGGATAATCTTTGCGCAGGTAAAGGTCCTTTGCTACTTCAATAGTGTAGTTAGCATCGCGCTTGGTTTTATACAGATCGCTGCGGAGATTACCCGACGCATCCAGCGTTTCGGTGTAGAAAGGTATCCATGCTTTCAACCCGCCCTGGTGTAGCAACAGTTCGCGCACTTTAATGTTTGCTTTATTGCTACCCTTTGTCCACGGAAGGTAGTCGCCAACGGTTTTATCTAATTGCAATGCACCCGTTTCGTACAGGCGCATTACAGCAAGTGTTGTTGACATCACCTTTGTGAGCGAAGCCACATCGTATATCGTATTCGGGTTTACCCTGTCCACTTTTTCGGGCGTACAGAATCCGAAACATTCATTGTAAAATATCTTACCGTCTTTCGCAGCCAGCACACGAGCGCCGGGGAAGGCACCTGCCGCCACTGCCCGCTGCATGAACAGGTTTAGCTTATCCAGCGCATCCGGGTTAACAACGCCGGCTTTTTCCACAAAGTCAACCGTCGTTAAGCGTCCCGCAACTGCAGCTTTGTTCATAGCATACACCGGCAACCCTTCCATCTTCATGTTGAAGTAAGGAGTCACAGGTAGATAACCACGTGCGGGCAATTCTTTAGCAAGTAACCTTGCTACCGCATTTTCAGTTGCATCATCATCCTCATAAGCCACCGCTATCGACGGCGCCTCATTGATCATTTTAAGAATGTATGGATTACCCATCACCACCAGCATCACATTGGTCCTCTTCTGCGCTTGCTTCAGGAAGGCAAGTTGCTTAGCCGTAAGGCCATAATCGCCACCCGAAGGATAAAAGGTCATATTATGTACTGCTACTATGGAAATGCCACTTTTGTCTATCGACCTCAGTATCTCGTCGCCCTTGCTTTCAGATGCATTGGCAGGCAGCCATGCAGCATTCACATTGCCATATGCTTCTGCAAGCTGGTTGTACAGCGTAGTATTACCCATTGAGTTAACACCTACGTATTGTATCTGCGCACCTGTACGTGAAATATCAGAAAGTATATTGTTCCTGTCGCGGATCACGGTTACTGCATTTTCAGCAACACGCGTGCGCAGCGATGCAGTATACTTGTTCAGGTCAGTTGTAACGTTGTTTACATCAACGGGCTTCCATTTATTCAGGCCTGCGTCATACTTAGCCGCCAATATTTTTTTAACGCGCTGCTCCAGGTCTGATTTTTCAACTATACCTTCATTCATCGCGTTCTCTATTTTGCTGATGGCTGTTGGTACGTCTTGCGAGAACAGCAGCACATCGTTACCTGCTATAAACGCACGCAGATCAACATCGCCCGGTGCATAATATTTAGCTACACCGTGCATGTTCAGCGCGTCTGTAAACACTAAGCCTTTGAAGCCCATCTTGGTCTTTAACAGGTTGGTTACCGTATTTTTTGACAGCGTGGTCGGAGTATGTGGTGCTGATTCCAGCGCGGGCACTTCCAGGTGCGCCACCATCATGCTCTTCACCCCTGCTTTTATCAGCTCATTGAACGGATACAGCTCCAGTGATTCCAGCTGTGCCAGGGATTTTTTGATCGCTGGCAGGTCTTTGTGCGAATCTATATCAGTGTCGCCGTGACCGGGGAAGTGCTTGGCGGAAGCCATCACACCATTATCCTGCAGGCCGCGCATATAGGCTATACCTAGCTTAGCCACCCATTTTTTATCCTCACCAAACGAACGTGCATTAATAATTGGATTCTTCGGGTTGTTGTTTACGTCAACAACAGGACCGAAGTTGATATGCACGCCCAGCCTTTTACACTGTGCGGCTATCGCCTTACCCACTTCATATGCTAATGCTGTATCACGCGTGGCGCCTATCATCATAGCCTTAGGCATGTCGTCCACGCCACTCAGGCGCATACCCAATCCCCATTCGGCATCCATACCCACCAGCAGCGGCACTTGTGCCATCCGCTGGTACTGGTTGTTCAGCCGGGCCTGGGCTTCAGGGTTGCCGCCCATGAAGATCACACCGCCTATCTGGCGGCTATCTATCATTTGTTTTATCTGGTCCTCATTATAGTCTTTTCCGCCCGAATAAGCAGCCACCATGAAAAGCTGGCCGATACGTTCCCTGTCATTTAGCTTATTATATACACTGTCTACCCACTTCCTTTTTACGGGATCCACCTGCACGTCCTTCCTTTGCTGGGCGCTTGCAAAGATCATATAGAACACAATGAAGAATACCGTAAACACACTAAATACTCTACCCATAACTACAAAATTACCCCCATTCTGCGAGGTGGATAAAAACAAATGCCGCGGCCCCTGGAAAGGAGCTGCGGCTTATACCCTTTGTACCATTACGAAAACCAGGTTCTCTCTTATCCCGGCAAGAATGGAAATGGCGGTTCTTTATCCTGCAGTTAACGATGTAAAAATCGTTTGATATTTATCGCCTGCTGATGACCTCCATCATTCTCACATGGTGATCCTCATCATATCTTTGAAGACCCTCGGGATTGAGGGCTAAAGAGTTAACTTTGCGCTACAATTTTTGAGCAGGTGCCGGACGTCATTCAACTTCTTTCAGATCATATAGCCAACCAGATAGCCGCAGGCGAGGTTATCCAAAGGCCCGCGTCTGCTGTTAAGGAACTGTTAGAAAATGCAGTTGATGCAGGGGCCACCGATATACAGCTGGTGATAAAGGATGCAGGGAAAGAATTGCTACAAGTAATAGATAATGGTTGTGGCATGAGCCCCACAGATGCACGGATGAGCTTCGAACGGCACGCTACTTCGAAGATCCGCGATATAAACGATCTTTTCTCTATACGAACCATGGGTTTTCGAGGTGAAGCGCTTGCTTCTGTCGCCGCCGTGGCGCAGGTGGAGTTGAAGACTAAAAAACAGGATAGTGAGATAGGCACGCGCATAGCTGTAGAAGCTACCGAAGTAAAACAGCAGGAACCTTGCGCAACAGCCCAAGGCACCAATATCATGGTGAAAAACTTGTTTTATAATGTGCCGGCTCGTCGACATTTCCTGAAAAGCAATACAACAGAGCTCCGACATATCGTAGATGAATTCACCAGGGTCGCATTAGCGCATCCTGCTGTAGGCTTCAGGTTGTGGAATAACAACACCGAGCAATTCCACCTGGAAGGCGGCAACCTAAAGACACGGATTGTCGGCCTGCTGGGCAATTCTTATGAAAA
>JAJNBR010000323.1 GCA_021156265.1 Flavipsychrobacter sp. | reverse complement strand
GCATTCATTGCCGAAGATGCAATGAAGAAAGGCCTGAAATCGAAGAGCGAATTCACGATCACTCCGGGTTCTGAAATGGTACGTTATACCATCGAACGCGATGGCATGCTGCACACCTTCGACAAGATGGGTGGTGTAGTGCTGGCTAACGCCTGCGGTCCCTGCATTGGTCAGTGGGCACGTCATATGGACGATCCTACCCGCAAGAACACGATCGTTACTTCTTTCAACCGCAACTTTGCAAAACGTAACGATGGCTTTGCTTCTACGCATGCTTTCGTTGCTTCTCCTGAAATAGTTACTGCTTATGCCATATCGGGCAGGCTGTCTTTCAATCCGCTGAAGGATAAACTGGTGAACGATAAAGGTGAAGAAGTAATGCTGGACGAACCGAAAGGTTATGAAATGCCTCCAAAAGGTTTCTCGGTAAAAGATGCCGGCTACCAGGCTCCTGCAGCTGATGGCAGCAAAGTGGAAATTCTGGTTGACCCTGCAAGCACACGCCTGCAACTGCTGGAAGCGTTCTCTGCATGGGAAGGCACCGACCTGCACGGCCTGAAACTGCTGATCAAAGCGTTCGGCAAGTGTACTACCGATCATATCTCTATGGCTGGTCCATGGCTGAAATACCGCGGCCACCTGGATAATATATCTAACAACATGCTGATCGGCGCTATCAACGCCTTTAACATGGAGACCAACAAGGTGAAGAACCAGCTGACTGGTGAATTTGGCGAAGTACCACAGGTACAACGCGCTTACAAAGCCGCTAACATAGGCAGCGTTGTAGTGGGCGATGAGAACTACGGTGAAGGCAGCTCTCGTGAGCACGCAGCTATGGAGCCACGTCACCTGGGCGTTCGCGCTATCGTGGTAAAGAGCTTTGCGCGTATCCACGAAACCAACCTGAAAAAACAGGGAATGCTGGCGCTTACATTCGCTAATAAAGAGGATTACGATAAAGTGCAGGAAGATGACGTTATCGACTTCATTGGCCTGAAGCAGTTCACCCCGGGCGAACAACTGATCATGGTGCTGAACCACAAAGACGGCAGCATGGAAGAAGTTTTGCTGAACCACACGTACAACCAGCAACAAATTGAATGGTTCCGTGCAGGTGGCGCGCTTAACGTGATCCGCCAGGAATTTGCACAATAATTCTTTCTGAAAATACGTTTAAATAGTCCCGCTGTCAGCGGGACTATTCTTTTTTAACACGGAATGGCACAGATTTTACAAAGTGTATTTGACAGAAACAGGTGAGTTTCTTACATTTACAATACAGTTATGTATAGCCGCTTAACCGATATTAAGAATTTTATAGAGTGGAAAGCCTTTGGGGTGTGCACCGCCATTGGCGAGCGGATGGGTGTAGCTACTTCACGCATCAGGCTATGGTTCATCTATATCTCCTTCATGACGCTAGGCTCCCCCCTCATCATTTACATGATACTGGCCTTCTGGATGAATATGAAGCGGTACATATGGCTCCGCAGGCGCAACCCGCTACGCTATCTCTAGCCTATTTCACGTCTACCGATTTGATCAGTCTCAAGTTGTCTTTGTAAAAGTTTACCTTTCTTACGCCCGCGTATTTAGGAACAAGAGCTAATGCCATTGGAAAAAACTGGTAGCTCAAGGTTCCTTTATACAATTCGAGATCGCAATACGCCTCTATAAAGTTACCGGCCCTGGTATCCACTTTTTTGAAGGACAGCTTTGAGTCTTTACTGGTTTTAGGCATCAACAATACCAAAACCATTTCTTTTGCGAAATGGGGAGTGTCGGGGCGGTTACTCTTACCGAAGAATCTATTGAACTCCTTCCGGTCTGTGATGACAAAGCAGTTAACGCCGGACTTCAGGGCGTTACCATCCCCTACGAAATCGTAGTTGAGCAGCGGTTTTACATTGACAGTTGAAGGTTGGGCCAACAACTGTATACCACTGAAAACAATGGCGGCCGTAGATATAAAACGAGTCGTGTAACGCATGATATAAATTTATAAAACTTCTGCATTTTAACTGTTTACATCTGGTGTTTTCTGTAATTTTGCAGCCGTCAATATAGTTTTCAACCTCAAAACAGAAAGGAAGGTACACCATGCCAGTGTTACACAACCGGATCTCCAACGAGGAACTGAAGAAGCGTATGCTGGAAGAAAAAGAGCCACGCACCACAGTTTCCTTTTATAAGTATTTCCATATCGCCGAGCCGCAGGCATTTCGCGATGAACTTTACCAGAAATTTTACGAGCTCAAGGTGTTCGGACGCATTTACATCGCGCACGAAGGTATCAATGCACAGGTCAGCGTGCCTGCGGGCAATTATGAAACTTTCAGGGATACCCTCTACGCAGCAGCTCCTGAGCTGGACGGTATCAGGATGAACATTGCCGTGGATGACGACGGTAAATCGTTTTGGGTGCTGCGCCTGAAGGTGCGTCCCAAGATCGTGGCTGATGGTATTGACGACCCGAACTTCGACCCTGCAAAAACAGGCGTCTACCTGAAAGCGAAAGAGTACAATGAGCTATCAGAAAAAGAGGATACGATCGTAGTAGATATGCGTAACCACTACGAGTACGAGGTGGGCCATTTTGAGAATGCGATAGAAATACCTTCAGATACTTTCCGGGACCAGCTACCGATGGC
>JAJNBR010000096.1 GCA_021156265.1 Flavipsychrobacter sp. | reverse complement strand
TTTTGCCGCAGAAATGTACCGCGAGCAAAGCAGCTTCACCAAGGTGCAGTTTGAACGGAGAATGGAGCAGGGCCTTACCGCACTGAACGAATACTACGATAAATACATCAGTGAATTCTGGAAAGAGGTAGAGATAGAATACAAGGTAAGCAGGTATATGCTGGACGGCGTGCCCGTAACCGGTAAGATAGATAAGATAGAGTGTCACGAGGATGGGTGTGTAGTGGTAGACTACAAAAGCGGTGACCCCGACAGGTCGGCAGGCACATATACCAACGGCCCCAATGAGAAAGACCCGCATGGCGGCGACTACTGGAGACAGATGGTATTCTACAAGCTGCTGCTCGAGAACAATCCTGACAAGACCTTTAAATTCAAAACCGGCATTTTCGATTACATCGAGAAAGGAAAAAAGACCAATCAATACAAACGTGTGGAAGTACCGGTATTCGCCACCGACGAGGAGATAGTGCGCAAGCAGTTGAAAGATGCTTATGTGCGCATCATGAACCACGACTTCGACAAAGGCTGTGGCGAAGATGATTGCAACTGGTGCAATTTTGCGAAGCAATACCAGCTGGTGCGTCCCGCTGTTGGTACAGAGCCTACCGAGATCGACGTGTAGTTCTTACCTTATAAAAATAAAAAAGGCCGGCATAACGCCGGCCTTTTTTATTATGCGAAATCTGTTGTCTATCGAAGTTTCAGATCCATTGCTACGCGACGGTTCTTCGCACGGCCAGCAGCAGTTTTGTTGCTCGCTACCGGTTTCGAATCACCATAACCTGTTGCGCTCAACCTGCCGGCATCAATGCCTTTAGAAACGAAGTAAGCTTTCACTGCGTTTGCACGGTCTTCAGACAGTTCCAGGTTCTTAGTTGGATTACCTACGTTATCTGAGTGACCTTCGATGGTCATGTCATAATCCGGGTAATCATTCAGGATAGCAACCACCTCATCAAGCACCTTGTTCGAAGTTTTCTTGATCGTTGCTTTACCCAGGTCAAACTGGATAGCTGTTGCCGCAAACGCCAGGCGTTTCTTCACCTCAGCTTTTACTTCAGGGCAACCTGCATTGGCAACGGTACCGGCAACCTGCGGACATTTATCCGTATTGTCAGCTATACCATCGTTGTCTGTATCAGGGCAGCCTTCGTTAGCTATGTTACCTGCCGCGTTGGGGCATTTATCTTCATTATCAGCTATGCCATCGTTATCTGTATCAGGACAGCCTTTGAATTGTGCCAAACCAGCCAGGTCAGGACAAGCATCGTCCATGTTAGCTAAACCATCTTTATCACGGTCAGGGCAACCTTGCATAGCAGGGTCACCTGCCTCTTGCGGGCAACGGTCTTCTGCATCAGCTACAGCATCCATATCAGCATCAGGGCAACCTGCAGCAGTTTTAGAACCGGCTACGTCAGGACAGTTGTCTTCTTTGTCCAGTACGCCATCACCATCTTTATCAGGATCAGGACAACCTTTCATTTCCCAAACACCTTTTTCGTGTTTGCACCTGTCTTTCTTGTTCGATACCATATCGCCATCGCTGTCGCGTGGGCGTTTTTTGTTGAACGGTACATAAGCGCCCATGTAGAAGTTAGCGCTATACCTGCCACCGAAAGTAAACAGGTCATCGCTACCTATGAAGAAACCACCTACACGAAGGCCAAGGCCCGCGCGGAAGGTAGAGGACAGCGTGCTATAGGTCAAAGGAATGCTGGCGCTGAATATACGCGTATCCCAACGCGGCGTGACAGTGAACTGGTTGTAGAACCTGTTGCCCGGCATACCGCTTCCCCTCATATTGGCAAAGTAAGTACCGTTTACATACAGGTTGCTTACCGCATGGTAATCCGCGCCGATGATCAGTGTTGTTGGCATACCAACTTTAGTCTCACCTGCACCACGTGTTGCAGTCATGCCTCTCGACTCCATGTACTGAGCCAGCGCAGCTGTATCACCAATTTTGTCAAAAATTTCTGTTCCTCTTATTTCTGTGGTCTTGGTGGTGTTCGTGTTAAAATCGATCTTTTCGTCCGATTTGTATTTGATAGATCCAAGATCGCTAAGTGCTGCAGAGAAACGCAATTTATACGCATTTTTGCTTGCATCCAGGATACCTGTTTTGCCATCCATGTCATAACGGTAGTCCGCATGATCAGGGCGCCACTCATAAACAAAGCCCAGATCGGCACCTATACCACTACCTGCGCTGCCACCAAAAAACTCGCTGAAGTCCACATCCGCATCGCCGTCGCTAAGTATCTTGTCAATATTCTTATGCGATAGGTGGAAATCGGTATTGGTCAGCCTCAGCGTTGCGTCGATATTTTGCTCATCATACAGGTATTCTGCATCGATGTTGTTACTCGTGATACTGGCGTAAGCAGCACCCATCAGGTAACGTACTGTCGCGCCACCTTTAATCATGTGCTGGCCTTTATCATAGATCACACCACCATAGGTAAGACCTATTTCGCTCCACCCGTTGGCAGTAAAATTAAAATCTTTAGCTACCAGTCTTTGGTTGTCGGTAAGGTCAGTTACTACCGAGTCGGTGATCAGCTTATACAGGTTCTGGTTGAAGTTATGGAACTGGCTCATGGCGCGAATACGGGTAGTAAGGCCAATGCCATGCTTGCCATTAATGTTCACAAAAAAGCCCGGCAGACGCACTTCTGCAGCAGGAGCCAGGATACTGAATTGTTCCTTAGTGCCGAATGTGAATGCGTCCCTGATCGGTTCCCGGTTGATCAAATTGCCGATTGCTTCGCCTAAATTAACTTTTGCCAGGCTGTTGTCTGCGCCAACATTGAAGTTGAACAGGTCAATAGTGAATTTGTGCCTGCTGTCAGCCGCGTTCGCGGGGTTCAGGTACAGGCCATTGGTACCGCTCCAGTTGCTGGTAGCAATACCCATGTAGCGTTGCGCCTGGCCCATCAGAGGCAGGGTTGCAGCCAACGCCAGTGTAAGTGTAAATTTTCTCATAATCATTTTTGGTTTCGTGAGAGGTATTGAATTATATAGATCGAATAATGATTAACCTTTTATATTCAAACTCATTAGCATCTGTATAATACTCCGCAAAAGAAATAAAACTTTTTCAAATTAGGAAATACATGATACATAGTATCATTTGTATTAGCTTCCAGATAAGACTTCCCGTGCGTAAGCATTCATGACCGCGGTCAGAAACAGACCACGGATTCTCTGGTACTATGGACAAAAAAAAAGCCCTCCCGATTTGGGAGGGCTTTCCGGCATGCAAGATGATCTTATGCACCTACTGCTACACGCTTGAAAGCGGTAACGGTCAGGTCGCCTTCTACAGATTTCAGGTAATCGGCAACAGTTTTGCTATTGTCTTTTACGAAAGCCTGCGGAAGCAGTGTATTTTCTTTGAAGAATTTGTTCAGTTTACCGGCTGCGATCTTTTCAGCCATGTCAGCTGCTTTGCCTTCAGCCATAACCTGCTCTACTGCGATAGCTTTTTCGCGCTCTACCATTTCAGGAGATACGCTGTCAGCATCAACAGCCATCGGGTTCATCGCAGCGATCTGCATAGCTACGTCTTTACCTGCAGCGATGATGTTCTCGTTAGCAGCTTTGTTCAGCGCTACCAGGACACCGATGCGGTAACCGGCGTGGATGTAAGGAACAACTGCAGCAGCAGTTACGCTTTCGAAACGGATGATGTCGATCTTCTCACCGATCTTAGCTACCATTTCCAGCAGTTTTTCAGCTACTGTAGCGCCTTCCATAGAAGCAGCTTTCAGCTCTTCTACGTTAGCAGCTTTTGTTTGCAGTGCGATATCAGCAATTTGCTGTGCAAAAGCGATGAACTCAGCGTTCTTCGCTACGAAATCAGTTTCAGAGCTCAGGTTCACGATAACACCGTAAGTGTTGTCAGCCGAAGCTTTAGCCAGTACCACGCCTTCTTTAGCTTCGCGGTCGCTACGGTTAGCAGCTACTTTCTGGCCTTTTTTACGCAGGTAGTCGATCGCTTTTTCAAAATCGCCATCGCTTTCCATCAGGGCTTTGCGGCAATCCATCATACCGGCGCCGGTTTGCTGGCGCAGCTTGTTCACGTCTGCTGCAGATATTGTTACGCTACTCATGTTAAGTATCCTTTTATAGTTTTATAAAATTCGTTGCGAAATTCAGAATTTAAGCCCAAAGCCCCAACGCTGGGGCTTTGAACTTATTATTATTTTAAGATCCTATTGATCTGAGGTTAAGACTACCTTTTAGCAGCACCACCTGTGCTTGGGCGTGTACCGCCGCCGCCAGGACCACGACCTGCACCTGCAGGACGATTGCCACCACCAGGACGGCTACCAGCACCACCCGGACGGTTGCCACCACGGCCTGCACCGCCACCAGCACCCTGGCGACCTGCGCCAGCACCGGCACCGGCTGTACGACCACGACGCTCGCCTCTTTCTTTGTCACCGCCTTCTTCGTCGATGTCAAGGCCACGCATCCTTTCTGTACCTTCTTCTGCTGATTCGTCTTCTTCTTTCACCTGAGAACGCTCCTGGAGACCCTCCATGATAGCAGCAGTCAGGTACTGAACGATGATAGCGATAGATTTTGTCGCGTCATCATTCGCCGGAATAGCGAAGTCAACTTTGCTGGGATCGCTGTTGGTATCAACCATAGCGAAAGTAGTGATGCCCAGGCGTTTTGCTTCTGCCAGCGCAATGTGCTCGTGGCTGATGTCAACCATGAACAGAGCGGCAGGAGTACGGCCCATTTGTGAGATACCACCCAGTACTTTCTCCATTTTCTCTTTGCTACGGCTCAGGGTCAGGCGTTCTTTCTTGGTCACGCTGTCCATGGTACCGTCTTGCAGCATTTTTTCGATGCTCTGCATCTTCTTAACGCTCTTACGGATAGTCTGGAAGTTGGTCAGCATACCACCCAGCCAACGCTCTGTAACGAAAGGCATGTTTATTTTAGCAGCAGCTTCGGCAACTATTTCTTTAGCCTGTTTTTTAGTAGCTACGAACATGATCTTCTTACCGCTCTTAGCGATAGATTTCAGTGCGGAAGCAGCTTCATCAAGGCCTTCAATTGTTTTGTTCAGGTCAATTATGTGGATACCGTTCTTTTCAGCAAAGATGTACGGCAGCATTTTTGGATTCCACTTTTTCTTCAGGTGGCCAAAATGTACACCAGCTTCTAACAGTTGCTGGTGCAGGCTTTTATTTTCTTCCATTTTAATAATTTCTTGTGGTTTAAAATAAAGTGTACTACCAGGATTAACGTTTAGAGAACTGGAAGCTACGACGGGCTTTACGCTTACCGAATTTCTTACGCTCTACAGAACGAGGGTCGCGGGTCATCAGGCCTTCCTTCTTCAGGGCAGGACGATATTCCGGGTTCACTTCGCACAGGGCGCGGGCGATGCCCATTTTGATGGCTTCTGCCTGGCCTTTCGGACCACCGCCTTGTACATTCACAACTACATCAAAGCTGCTTATTGTTTCGGTAGCTTTCAAAGGCAACTCTACCTGGTTTTGCAGGTACATGATCGGGAAGTATGCCTTATATTCTTTGTCGTTTACCGTGATGTTGCCGGTGCCTTTGCTCATGTACACACGGGCAACTGCTTCTTTACGGCGACCAACGGCGTTTTTTTGCTTTTCCATTAATATATAATGTTTTGATTCCGGGAAGCCGGAAGTTATTTAGTATTAAGGTTTAACTCCTTTGGTTGCTGTGCTTTGTGCGGATGCTCAGCGCCTTCGTACACGAACAGTTTCTTGTACATAGCACGGCCCAGGCGGTTTTTAGGAAGCATGCCTTTTACAGCGCGCTCGATAACCACGTTAGGACGACGGCCCAGCAGTTCTTTTGCTGTTTCTGCTTTCTGGCCACCGGGATATCCTGAGTAAGTCAGGTATTCTTTATCTTCCAGCTTGTTGCCGGTAAACTTCACTTTGTTTGAGTTTACAACGATAACATAATCACCAGCGTCGAAGTGTGGCGTATAATATGCTTTGTGCTTGCCGCGCAGTACTGACGCGATCCTTGTGCACATGCGGCCAACTGTTTGGTTAGTAGCGTCTACTACATACCAGTCGCGTTTTACGATCTTCTCGTTGGCTGATTGTGTTTTAAAACTAAGATGTCTCATTTCTTTGGATTACTTGTTTTCCCGAAAAAATTTGGGAATGCAAAGGTACGGGCACCTGGTAAATGCACCAAGAATTTCATTAAGTTTTTTTAGCCAACCTTCACAACTTGTTGATTTTCAATGATATTTTCGGAAAGTTTTTTTAAGAAGGTAGCGGAATGGCCCATTTTTCAGCCCTTCGCGAAGGGTCCACACGCCCAAACCGCTATCTTTAAGCTCTTTCAGCACCCCATGAGCCAGAATTTCTTCCAGGATCAATCCTTCGACAAGGGCACTACGATCGCAGAAAAAAGCGAATACGAGAACTGCACCTTCCGGAACTGCGACCTATCCGGTGCCGGGCTGTCGGGGTCCATATTTATAGACTGCAGCTTCACCGGTTGCAACCTGAGCATGGCCAAACTGGTCAAAACAGCCTTCCGCGGGGTGAAGTTTCAAAACTGCAAAATGATGGGCCTGCAGTTGGGCGACTGCAGCGAATTTGCGCTCGAGTTCAGTTTCGACGGGTGCGTGCTCGACCACTCCTCGTTCTATCAAATGAAACTGAAGAAGACCCGATTTACAGACTGCCGCATGGTAGAGACCGACCTCACCTCCGCCGATCTCACCGAAGCGACATTCAGCAACTGCGACCTTTCCGGCGCCACCTTTGATAATACTACTTTAGAAAAAGCCGACCTGCGGACGGCCTACAACTACTCCATAGATCCTGAACGCAACAAGATCAAAAAGGCAAAGGTCTCGCTGGCGGGCATACCGGGTTTGCTGTATAAATACGATTTAGATATCGAAATGTAAGCTTTCCCTTCCCCTCTTGAGAGGGACGTGCCATGGCTGCGTGCGCGAGCAGGGGAGTGTCCACGAGACATGAGAACATACCTCATCTTTTCTCGGCACGAGCCACCCACCCCTACACCCGCCACTAAGTAATTACTTTGTTTTTGGTATGGCTCCAACGGAGGGGAAGGATAACGCGTTTTCGGATATGCACAAATACGACATCACAATAGAGTATTAAGTATTTTTACGAAAACACTCCCTATGCTGATAGGCCAGCTAAGTAAACGCACAGGATTTTCGAAAGACACCATCCGTTATTACGAAAAGATCGGGTTGATAACGATGCCGAAACGCCACGGGATAGGTAATAGTTACAAAGACTACCCCGAAGAACTAGTGCATGTGCTCACTGCCATCCGTAAATATAAAGACCTGGGATTCACGCTTGAAGAGATCCGCGAATTGCTTGTCCTGCAATCCATACAAGTGCTTGACATATCAAAGCTGATACAAGTGGTCGAGCGCAAGATCATCGGCATCAGCTCAGAGATCGATAAGCTGCACGAGGCGCGACTGCGTCTCAATCGCGAGCATCAATTGCTGCTACGTAAAAAGACCGGCCATATCATCCAGCTACCGGAAATGAAAATCGCAGCCTAGCTTGCCACCAGCTGGTCGACAATACCATAAGCCAACGCTTCTTCTGCATTCATCCAGTAGTCACGGTCAAAATCCTTCAGCACTTTTTGCTTGCTCTGTCCGCAGTTGGCTGCCAGTATCCCCGCTGTCAGCTCCTTGGTACGTATGATCTGTCTTGCGTTGATCTCTATATCTGCAGAATTGGCCTGGAAACCGCCGATAGCCGGCTGGTGTATCATCACCTCGGCAGTGCTGAAAATATACCTGTGACCCTTTTCGCCTCCCGACAGTAATACCGATCCCATACTGGCGGCGAAACCGATACAGTAAGTATAAACCGGGGAAGACACTGTCTGCATGGCGTCGTATATAGCAAACCCGGCAGTCACCATACCACCCGGGCAATTGATGTACATATGTATGGGAACTCCGGGGTCTGTGGCCTCCAGGTAAATGATCTGTTCCACGATAGACCGGGAGCTTTTTTCGTCCACCTGGTCCCAAAGAAATAGTTTTCGCTCTTCCAGCAGCTTGTTGCGCACGCGATAATTACCTTGCAGGTACCAGTTTGCGAGTTCTTGTTCCATAGTTCTTTTTTTCAACAAGTTTAAGGGATGGAGTATACTCCATGGTTTGCACCGTTGTCGCATTTATTTTGCTAAATTGAAAACCTGACTTATACAACATGCAAACAGCAGCAATCACCCATATAGCTCATCTTGAAGAGATATTCGACGGCGATCCGTGGTACGGCGACAATATCCAGAAAAAGCTCTCGTCTATTAATATGGAACAGGCAGCATGGCAGCCGCATCCGGCAGCACATTCCATAGCCCAGGTCTTGAAACACATGATTAACTGGAAAAAGCAGGTGATACGGAAGCTGGAGACCAATGACCCTGACCATGACATCCAAATGAACAGCAAAGAAGACTGGAGTACGCTCACCCTGCATACCCCAGATGATTGGTCGGACCTGAAAAGCGAGTTTGTAGCAACGCAGCAAAAACTCCTGGATGTATTAGCAGGCAAAACCGATGAGGACCTGCAGCAAAAGGTCAGTAACCGCGTATACGACATGCACTACCTGGTAAACGGCATTTACGAACACAATATTTACCACCTTGGCCAGATAGGTTATATCCAGAGTTTATGGACAAAAACGCAGCAGCCATAAACGTCTTCAACAAGCGCGCACAGCAGTACCAGGAAAAGTACATGGACGTGAGCATGTACGCTGCTGCGCTGGATGCCTTCTTCGAACGGATGCCGGAGAAAGCAAGCGTACTCGAGCTGGCCTGCGGACCGGGCTACATCACTAAATACTTACTCGCCAAACGTCCCGACTTGCGCATACTCGCTACCTTGCGCCCAATATGCCGTTCATTTTCTCGTAAGCAGCCGCTCGTTGATGATAGCGTTCAGCACCTGGTCTTTATTGGATCGCGATATCGGTATGGCGTGTTCGCCTATAATTATCTCATCGCGTGATATCCTGTCTACCTTATCGATCGAGACAATGTAGGACTTATTGACCTTTATGAAGCTGGGAGGCAAATAGTCCCCAACATTCTTCACGGTGAGATAAACGGTGTGCCGTTTAGTTTGCGTTTGGATCACGACATAGTTTTGCATCGCGCGTACGTACAATATCTCATCATAGAATATCTTCTCGAAACATCCATTCGCTTTAATAAAGAAAAATGTTTCCTGCGGCGTGCCCAATTGTGCCTTCTGTTTCAGGTCAAACAATTCCTTTGCCTTGGTTGCAGACTTGACAAACCTGTCGAACGGAATTGGCTTTAACAGGTAGTCAACAATATCGTATTCATATCCTGCCAGCGCATAGTCGGGGTATGCGGTTGTAACGATGGTAAGCGGCTGGCTTTTATTACTGTTTAGAAATTCTATCCCGGTCATTTTCGGCATTTGTATGTCGAGAAATAAAAGGTCCACTGTATTCTTTTTAAGCTCCTGCGCTATATCATATCCATTGCTGCAGGTGCCAACTACATTCAAAAAAGGCACTTGCGCTATAAATTTTGCCAGCCCATGCTGTGCCAGCTCTTCATCATCAGCTATAAGACAATTCATCTTGCTTTGCATAAATTCTCAGTTTAACGCTGTACTGCCGGTTATTCTTAACTACATCAAGATTGTATGCCGATGGGTACAATAGCTCCAGCCGCCTTTTTACATTTTCCAGCCCTATGCCACCATGCTGTTCTGCGCTCCTGTCTGCCGGATCGAAGGAGTTCTCGA
>JAJNBR010000095.1 GCA_021156265.1 Flavipsychrobacter sp. | reverse complement strand
CCAGGCCAGTTCAATGCCCTTGGTATAGATGACCTCGGGTGCCTTGCGTATATAACGGGCTACACCGCTTCCCTGCCAAAGGAAAACGTTCTTAGCAGTTTGCTGGCTAATAGTGCTGGCTGCAGCACCTTTTGCCCGTTTGCGCTTGCGTCGGCGCTGGTCCCCATTCAGGCTTTTGTCTATCGCTTTCCAGTCAAAGCCCCCATGGTCGGGGAAGAGCTGGTCTTCGCTGGCAATGGCTGCCAGTTTTATATTCGGGGATATTTCATCCCAGCCTACGTAGTCTCTTTTCAAACCATAACCGGTAAAAAGTGAACCGGCTTGTGTAATAGTGATGGGTGGAAAAATAAACCTGCATATTACCAGGTATACCAGCGATGCCAGGAACACATAGAGAATAGCCTTAAAAAGCCTGACAATGAAACTTTGTTTGCGTGCCCTGGCAGCAGTCATTAAGAGAAGTTTTTACTGTGATCTATTTAGTCTTTATATATTTCCAGTGACGGATCTTTCCTTCTGCCATCCATTCAATGGCAGTCGCAATGCGTTTGTCGCGCGTTGCATCGGTTTTCGCATCGTTTATCCAATCAATATATTCCTTCTTATTGGAGTGGCTGAAGGCGTCGTAGGTTTTGCGTGCCTCTTTATTTTTAGCTAAGGCTTTGGTAAAAGCGTCAGGTACCTCGAGTGTTTTTGCAGAAGTGCCAGGTTTTGCTTTTTCAAGGTTGATGCCTTCTTCGTTTAGCCTGACTGCAGTTTTGATATAGGAGATAATGATCTTGTCAGCAGGCAGGTCTTTCTTGCTGGTGAGCGCACCCAGGCTGCCCATAGATGTTTTTCCAACCTTTTCGAGTATGTTATTGGGATCATCCATAATAGACGCTTTCCAGAAGCCGAAAGAGCAGTGCTGCTTGAAAGATGCCATACTGCAGATGATACCTTTATACTCAAAATGCGGGAAGCCCCATTTTACCGTTTCTGTTACATCCGGGCAGGCTTTGTGTACCAGTGCCCGCAAATGAGCTAATATGGGCTGAGCAAAATCTGCAGACCGGGCAATGTATGCATCTATGCGTTTGTCAGTATGTGTCATAGTACCCTGTTGAACGCCATAAAAGTATCTTTTTAGCAGGAAAAAATAAACATAGTAAGATGCAGTGTGCCCGGATCGCGCGGTATATCCGGCGTGCATGCAGAACCGAATTATCGAATACGGATGCCGTCAATGGGCAAGGAAACAACGAAAGTTGTACCCTTATTCTCCTCGCTTTCAAAACTGATCGTGCCGCTGTGGTCTTCGATTATTTGCTGGCAAATGGAAAGGCCAAGGCCGAAAGACTTTTCACCTGCCGTGCCATAACGCTTGGCATCTGTGAACATGTCGAATACTTTGTTTTTCATATTGTCAGGGATGCCGATCCCGCTGTCTTTTACAGCAATTCGTAATTGATACTTATCCCGTGCCGTGGTCACTTCTATCACAGAACCGCTATTGCTGAATTTTATAGCATTGATGACAAGATTATTGATTACTCTCCATATTTTCTCCTTGTTGATGTAGAGCGACAAAGGCGTGTCCGGTATGGTCAACGCAATTGTTTGTTTTTTCTCACCAGCTTTAAAGCGAAGGAGGTTTATGCTACTGGAGAGTAAGGCATTTATATCTACCCATTCCTTTTCCAGCGCACCCGATGGCTGGGGCGTGGCAGCCTCCAGGATATCGCGCGTAAGGGTCATGGCGTTGGAGGATGCTTCATTAGTTAGCTCGATAAGTTCTTTTTGCTCCGGCGAATAGTTGCTGTGTTCATCGAGCAGGAATTGTGTGAGTGCCTGTATAGCAGATAGTGGATTTCGTATATCATGCGCCACCACGCGAAGTATACGGTCTTTTTCATTGTTGCTTTGTTCCAGCTCGCGGAGTAGTTTTTCCAGGTGCTGGTTTTGGGCGTTGATCCGGTCGTTGAGGTCCGTTAGCTGTTTTACGTTCTTTTTGGATTTTCTCCAGCTGTAGTATATGAGCCCGAGAATGATCATGGACAGCACGGCACCCACGACCATCAGGATAAGATAGTTTTGTTTTAGCTCGTTATTTTTCCTGAGAATTTCGAGCTCAAACTGTTTATCCATGTTTTTGAAACGTTCATTGATGTCCGTTTCAACGAACTCGCGGGTCACATTGTTGATAGAGTCATCAACGTGTTTATGTTTCAAAAGATAATCGAAGGCGATAGCAGGTTGGCCCTTCTTCTGGTAGTAGCGCCACATCAGGTCGTACCAGCGAAGTGTGACGGTATTATCGTGTAACGTATCAGAGATGCTCTTTATCTGCCCGAGCAGAGCGCCCGCTTTGTTGATCTCATTATGGCGCAGATACAAACCAGCTAATTTTAACCGCGTTATCTGCGCATCCACATTGTCGTGCAACAGCTGCGTATTTGTGTTGATACTTCTTTTATACAAAGCTTCGCCAAGACTGTCCTTTCCCTGGTTGACATAGGCATCACCCATATTGCCGTAGGCCACAGCTTTGGCTGTTCCGTAAACGGCAGGGTTACGTTCAGGGAATTTTCCTTTCTCCGCGTCAACAAAGGCAATTGTTTGCTTGTAATAGTGCAGGGCAGAATCGTAGGTAGCTGTTTTAGTGTAGCAAAGTGCAACATTAGCTAAAAGCTCCTGCCTGCGATAGAAGTATAGAAATACATCGGGGCACTTGTCAGACTCACGAAATGCCTGTTTGAATTGCTCGCCTGCCTGCGCATATCGTTTCTGTTTGTATAGCACCATACCCAGTCGATAGCTGTAATCACTTAGTCCGCACGAATCGAGATTGTTTCTGACAAGGGTCTTGGCCTGGTAAATATGACTATAAGCTTCGCCATATTCACCACGCGACATGTGTACGTCGCCTTTTGCATAATGAGCTTCGGCCAACATTTTGCCATATTCTTTTTCATTTTGTCCGGCAATCAGCAGCATGCTATCGGCATATGGCATTGCCAGATCCAGATCTTTCAATCTATGCGTGTAGGTGTTGAAGAAAAAAGAATAGTAATAATACTTGTCCACAGGAGAAACGGTGCCTGCGTTTACATATACTGAGTCGAGATAGCGCAACGCTTTGCGATGGAAACCGGAATCCCCGATCTGCACAGCCTGGGCAAGGTAGGGTGCAATTTCAGGAGAGGGTTGTTTATCCTCATAACGTATGTCCTCTTTACATGAGGTAAAGCAGGTCAGTATTATTGTGAAGAGGAAGAGTATTAGACTGCGACCGAAAAGCAAAAGTTTTTCAATTATGGATGAGCGATGAAATAGTATTCAGTATTGTGTTTATAAAGCTCTCCAAATTCCTTTTGTGATAATGACGGCTTTCCCGAAAGCCAGTTTTTCAAGGTAGATATATTTAGTCCGCAATTTGCCAACAGGGCAAAGAGCTTATCGGGGGTTGACCCGTAATAGTCTGATGCACCCAGGCCATGTTCGAAGATGATGACGGGTTGGTGCCTGGTAATGGTTTCGCGTGCGCCTTCCAATACCAACATTTCACCGCCTTCCACGTCTATCTTCATCAAACCCGGTTTATAGTCCCGGGGCAAGATATCGTCCAATCTGTCTGTTTTCACTTCAATGGTGGTGTCGGTTTCATTCGGTCTGTCGTACTTCCGTTTTACGAGCCCACTGTACGAGGGATTGGAAACAACATAATTGAATGTAGAGCTACCTTTTTGGTTGCTCAGCGCAATATCTAACACATTGCACGCCGGCTGGTTACTATATTTTCCCTTAAGTCGTTCAAACATATCCGGGATAGGTTCGAACGCATAGTGTACACCGTTGGGCGCATGTTTCAGGATGATATCCAGCACTTCGCCTTTGTGCGCGCCTACATCTATGCAGTTGGTGTCAGGCTTGCAAACTTTCTTAATGATCTTATTCGTTAACTTATCGTACTGCTGGTTTTTTGTAAACGCTATTGGTATCTTCTTAACGATCTTTTTCAATGCCTTTTTCATACACGCCCTGCTATAGGACGGCTAAGGTATTAATATTTTCTTTTTTTTAAAAGTTAAGCAGATATACATGCATGAATTGATCATGCATCATGGTATCGTTTTGGTGGAAGACTTGAAAAAGCGTTATGAAATACAGGGTAGAATTTGAAAACAAAGAGATCAGATCTATACATCCCACAGAACAGGAGGTGCCCGCTAACGATACCTTTCTGGAGGAGCAAACGGGACAAACTATATGGGCGATAATTGATGCTTCTTCGGACGAAGAAGCGCGTGAAAAAGCCGACAGGTTAGCCATTGAATTACAGACTGGGCAAACGAAAGATCAGCTAAGAGGCAAAGAGAATAGCTTCTAGTTCTGGTTCAAGGGGTTGTCTATAATTCAAATAAATATTAATACTGTCTGCACGCAGGGGGCTAAATTTGTTATACCTCATTTATTAAGTAAAAAATGGAACGGACATCCCGCGTTTTCACGATACTAATGCTGGAAGATGATGCGGACGACCGGCATATCACCGAGTCTTCCTTATCCTCCAACGATTTCGATATTGACCTTGTGTTCCTGGTTAATGGTCACCAGGTATTACAATACCTGGCAGATTGCGGACCCGGAAAGAGGTTTGTCTTTCCTGACCTGGTTCTTTTAGACAAAAATGTTCCGATACATAACGGGCTTGATGTGCTGCGCGATATCAAATCACATCCTGTGTATAAAAGGATACCGGTGGTGATGGTGAGCGGCACAGCTTATCCGCAGGACGTGGCAGAGGCATACGAACTGGGAGTTAATTCTTTTATACAAAAGCCCGCAAACGATAAGCTTACGCTGGAGAAGATCAGTTCGTTTGTAAAATATTGGTTTGACACCGTAGAGCTGCCAGCTATGGCATAAATTATCGGATGTCAGAAAAAGAAAAATCCCCGGTTTTCACCGGGGATTTTTGCGTTGGTAAGATTAAGACCTTTTGCTTCGTTCGGTTGAAGACGTACCTGGATTGCTTGAAGCTGAAGTAGAACCAGGCGTTGAACTGCTTCCTGATGATGAAGAAGTACCTGAGCTTCGCATGCTATCTCCATAGCTGGTATGATCAGTAACACGGATGCGGTTCTCTACATTCCGTACGCCGGAGATCGCCTCAGCCAGGTCTTCTGCGCGTCGTTTTTCGATCCGGTTGTCTACAGTGCCCGACAGTATAACTTCTCCGCGAGTTACTTCAACAGAAACTTCCGTAGCATCTACAAAAGAGTCGTCGCTCAGGCGGTCGTTGATGTCTTCTTTTATCCTTTCATCAGACCGTTGGTAACCACGAGGTCCTCGGCCGCGGTTGTCGCGCTCGCGATCTTCGCGGCGACGGCGTTCGGCATCTTCATCGCCAAACCAGGAGGAAACTTCGTCACTTGCGCGGTCCCACCAATTGCGGTCGCGATCATATCCCCTGTCGCGGTTGTAATCGCTATCGCTGCGTCGTCCGTAATTTGCGCCCATAGGGCCTTCATTACCATAACGGCCACGACGACCGTATGAGGCACGCTGGGAATAATCATTCCACCCCCTGTCGTCGGAATTGGTGTCGTAATACGGGCTGTTGTATCCGTAGCCTTCACTCCAGCGGCCATATTCACCGCGCTGGTAGTCACTGCCGAAGCCGGAGCTGGCCCCGCCTAAATTGCCGCCGCGGCTGCCACGGTTGCGATTGTAGTCGCTGCTGTATCCGCCGGAAGTAGGGTTGTACATGTCGCCATAACCGGATTGAGAACCAAAGTTTCTTGAACGCTGACGCTCGTTGCCGTAACCTTGGTTACCATAGCTGCGGTTGGAGCCTCTGTCATAACCTTGCTCGCCCCAGCCCTGACTGCCGTAGCCTTCGTTGCCAAAGCTGCTTTGCTCGAAGTTCGTAGAGCCACCACGGTAGTTTTGCCCAAATTCCTGGTCGCCATAGCCTGACTGGCCGAAATTCTGGTTGCCATAGCCTTGCTGGCTACCATAGTTTTGCTGTCCCCATCCCTGGCTTCCAAAATTGCCGGTGTTGTAATTGCTTTGCGAACCCTGTCCATATCCTGAGCTCGTGTTGCTCCGGTTGCTTCTGCCCCGGTTGCGCCTGCTTTCGCTGCTTTGATCGAAGTCAGACTCACGGTTCATTCCCGGATTTTGGCTGTAGCTGCTGCGTTGTTGCTCGCCTTCTTCGTAGTCGCGGCCATAACGGTTTTGGTTTTCATCCCAATCGGAGTTAGACGAGCGGCTGTTAGTACCGCCCTGGAGATTGTTCTCTGCCATAGCAAATGGTGTTTTAGAGTGGAAATAAATGATTTTGTAATTGCAGCAATAAAATTATACCTCAGTTAATGCGTTGAGATTGGCCATGGCGCTGGGGAAGCGCTTACACAAACGTGCGCCAACCGGCAGTTATACCGGGGCGGGCATTGAATAATGTTTAAGCAAAAAAAAATGCGCCGGGGCCGGCGCATTTTGCAATTTGAGTATGATCGGGTACTAGTTGACACGGCAACGAGACACATCGCTGCAAGGCTCGACCATATAAGAGTAGTAAAGCTTATTGTTTCTGAATACCCACACGAACCATTTAGCATCGCTGTTAAGATCCTGTTTTACAACCATAGATTTCCCGGTTTTATTTTCTGTAGGCTGTACATGGATAGCTGTGTTGTTGTTCATATCAGCGTGTGCTTTCAGGATATTCATCAAGCTTTCACTTTCATCTTTATATCCTTCCCAGCCGATAATCGGTCCCGCCAGAAGCCCGTCCACCGGGTATTTTTTCGTGGCTTTATAGAACAAGCCGATATTGGAAAAGAAGATGTCGATCTTGTCTTTAGAAGCGGCCGGGTTGAGTGAAACGGCGTAATCGCACGAAGGGGCAGTAGGTCCAAATCCTACCGGGTTGCGATCGATAACTGCCAGGGCCCTGCTTAGTTTTACATCGTTTGCCATAGAAACCACATATTCCCTGAGGTTGAAGTAGGCATTAGCTATGGACATATTCAACACCTCGTCTCCCCAGTTTTCGGTCGACGCTTTATAAATAGGAGCAGCAAGGTGGTAAATAGCATCACGGTGACCATCAATGTTGTAGGCAACGTTATTGATCTCGTTAAGGATGTTTGATATTGATACCAGCTTGGCGGGGATAGATACATTTCCTGTATTCAGGCTCCGCACCATGTGATCAAAATCAAGAAGGAATTTGTTATATTCGTTCTGCGTTATGTGTCCTGAATCGCTTACTTTATACAGTGCAGCCATACGAGAGCAAAATTGTTTGCCCGGGCTTTCGATAGAATAGAGCTTTTCTACTTTTTTCGTATCAAATCCTTCGTCGGAATAGATCCGTTTTGACTGTGCAATTGCAGTGGAAGAAAGAAAAAATAATCCTAAGACCAGGTGTGCGCGTTTCATACTACAGATAATTTGATAGTAATATTAAATAATAGTTGCTATTATTTCAAGTCCCCTGGGTGCTCACAAGCAGGTTTTTTTAAATTTAAATATATTTAATTACTTCCGGTAGCTAATATGTTGCCTCCAAGTGGCAAGGTCTTTGCAATCATCTTTAAAATAATTCATAACGGATGAAGAAATTACTGCTTTTAGCTTTCACTGCTGTTTTTGCTGCATCCTGCAATAACGGCGGAGATGACGACAATACCCCGACGCCAAACGCTAACATGGCCAAGGTTAAGTACACTAACGCCTGCATTAGTACCGGGGCATTACGGGTGCAAGTAAATGATGCTCCGTTACAAACTGTAAACAGCCTCACCTACCTGGCCGGATCGGCCTATGTGACCGTAACCCCCGGAACGAATGTGAAGCATGCATTTGTTATTGAAGATTCCAACCTGCCCCTCGCTAGCGTCAATAATGATCTCGCGGCAAATAACGCGTATAGTGTGTTTGCAACAGGAACGGTAACGAGTCCCTCGGCGTTAGTGGTAAACGATGACCTTACAGCTCCGGCTGCGGGCAATGCCAAGATCCGCCTTGTCAATTTAAGTCCTGATAATCTTAGCGAATCGGTTTACGTTGGGCAGACTAAGCTCGACTCTAATATCATGTTCAAGCAGGCTACGCCTTTCAGGGTCGTAGCAGCAGGAACTTACCAGATCATCGTACAGGATCCGGCGAACGTTCCGTCGAGCCGGACATTGTCGGCTCAGGTGTTGGAGGCTGGTAAAATTTACACGCTGATGATAACAGGCACGGTTGCCGGCTCAGGCGCTGCAGGGCTTACGCTAACTTTGGTTAACAATCAGTGAGTCAATAAAAGGGTGAAATAAAACAGCCGGTTGATTTTCAACCGGCTGTTTTATTATAAGCCACCACGTGTATCATCGTTATCTATATCCTCGTCGCGCTTGTTGGTTCTCGAATACTTGCCATTGCTGGTATCACCCGCCGTGTTGCTTTTTTCCGGGTCGTTGTTGGCGTTGTTGGGCAATTTACGGTTGCCGCGGTTCTCTTCCTCTGTACCTTTTCGGGTCTCTTTTTCGCTGCCTTTCGTGCTGTTACGGTTGCGATTGCTGTTTGCCATAAATATTTTTTAACAAACTGCAAAAAAGGCGTGCCTAGCAGCCGGACCGGCTGGTACGATAATGGTATCGTTTCTTGTAAACAACGAGCGTTATGGATATTATAATAGATTCACCGGGTTTTAAGGCGAGCAGTTCGCTGGAAGCATTTGTAAGAGAGAAGGTTAGCAAACTTGAAAACCACGCCGGCAATATTGTAAGGGCAGACGTAACTCTTTATGAAGGCCCGGCAAGCGATCCCGCTGCTTGTCATTGCGAGATACGACTGGAGGTACCGGGAAAAGATCATTTTGTTAAAAAAAGCGGCGAGACTTATGAACGTGCAATAGTTGAAACTGTTGATACCCTGGAGCGGGTGATGGAGCGAAACAAGGCCAAATCATCGGATCGCAGACAACAAGATCGCATTATTGATCCAGAGGTTTTTACAGATCCGAATGCGCCGCTGGATATAGACGATGTTGACTAAGAAATTAAGCCCCGTAAAGCGGGGCTATTTTATTCATACCACAAATAGACTTCTTCGCCTATTGCTTTGATCAGTCCCTTGTCTTTAACCTGGTCCATTTTCCACCCGCTTTTTGAGTAGTGCAATATGCCAATGTACTCGTTGTTCAGCGTTATCTCCAGCTCATAGCACGGTCCATCTTCATCACAAGTCTTAGGGATAGGAATGCCTTCGCCAACGTATTCTTTGCCTTTGTATTCAATCTCTAAAGGGATAGGTTCCATTTCCAGTTGCGCGATCATTTCCTGCATCAGTTTTACAAGGCGTTTACGCTGGGTGCGGGCTGTGGCGCTCCATTTTTCTTTGTCGGCCCTTTTGTGTGCCAGCTTATACTTAACACCGCTCATCGCGGTTGAGTAGTCGTTAGCGTTAAGTTTCTTTACTACCTGGTGTGAAAGGATATACCAATGGTATTCTGTACCGACGGGAACACCGGAGCCTTCAGGCGCTTTGCCCGCACGGCGTTTAGTAACAGCATAAGATATTTCCCAGAGATCGGGTGTTATCTTTTTTTCGCGCCATTCGCCTTTGTCGTAATACCATTTGTGACTACGGCCTACTTTCATGCCGGTGTACGGTTGCCCGCCGAAATCTTTGACCTCGTTGTACGAAGCGGCAATATCTTTTTTCTTAGCCGGCGCTTTTTTGGCGGCGGCTTTTTTGACAGCCTTTTTGCGGGTTTTTGTTTCCATAGAAGTGATTCTATGAACAGCACAAAAAAGCCCTGCCAAAACTGATATTACAGGTAAACGGACGG
>JAJNBR010000094.1 GCA_021156265.1 Flavipsychrobacter sp. | reverse complement strand
CTGACCACCACACTCTTTCCCTCCACGACGCTCTTCCGATCTATATATCCTGTTCGCACAGTCAAAAGGCGGGGATGAGAACGACAATATTTACGCTGTAAATCCGCTGGATGCAGCTGATCCGGCGACAGGAGTACCTGTAGCCCGCAACCTGACTCCTAATGATAAGGTGAAAGCCTACATTTTCGCCGTAAGCCGTAAAAACCCGGACGTAATATGGGTTGGTCTGAATGACCGGGATGCCAGCTGGCATGACCTCTACAAACTGGAGATCAGCACCGGTAAACTTACCTTGCTTGAAACCAACAAAGATAGGCTTACAAGCTGGGTGTTCGACTGGGATGAAAATGTGCGCCTGGCCACCCGTACTCCGGAAGATGGCACCACCGAAATACTAAAGAAGAACACCGACGGTACCTATTCTAAAATATACGACTGCGGCACGCTGGAAAGCTGCGGACCATTGTCTTTCACCAAAGACAACAAAAAGGTGTACATCGAAACTAACAAGGGCGCCAACCAGGATCTTACCAAGCTCATAGTCATGGATCTGCAATCGCTGCAGCTAGCTGATGTAGAAAAGGATCCACTGAATAAGGTGGACCTCGGCAATGCAGCTTTTAGCGACCTGTCACGCGACATTATATATACAACTTACACCGATGCCAAAACCAGGATCTATTTCAAAGATAAGGCGATGGAAAAGGACTACAACTTCGTTAAAAGCAAATTCCCCGGCATGGAAGTAAACTTCCAAAGCTCGACCAATGACGAAGATAAATACCTGGTGTCTGTATGGAGCGACGATAAACTTCCGGAAGTGCACTTCTTCGACAGGAAAAAACATGAGCTTATTTATCAGTACACGCCACGTCCCAAACTGAAACCTTACGAAAAGCACTTCGCTAAAATGGAGCCGATCACTTACAAGAGTAGTGATGGTCTCGAAATACCTGCTTACCTGACTGTACCAAAAGGTGTAGAAGCAAAAAATCTTCCACTTATCGTCCTTCCTCATGGCGGCCCATGGGCCCGCGACTACTGGGGATACAGCGGCTGGATACAGTGGCTGGCCAACCGTGGCTACGCTGTGCTGCAAATGAACTTCCGCGGCAGCACCGGTTATGGTAAGAAATTTATCAACGCCGGTAACAAACAGTGGGGCATGCTGATGCAGGACGATATTACCTGGGGTGTAAAACACCTGGTAAACAAAGGTGTTGCCGATCCTAAGCGCGTCGCTATTATGGGTGGCAGCTACGGCGGTTATGCTACACTAGCCGGTCTTGCCTTTACGCCGGACGTATATGCTGCCGGTGTAGACATTGTTGGCCCCAGCAACCTCATCACTTTGCTGAATTCAATTCCTCCATATTGGGAAGCAGGCCGCAAGATCTTCACAGAGCGTATGGGCGATCCATCAACTCCTGAAGGAAAGGCGCTGCTCGAAAAACAATCTCCGCTGAATTCTGCCGCAAAGATCACCGCTCCACTGATGATCATCCAGGGTGCTAATGACCCACGCGTTAAGAAAGCCGAAAGCGACCAGATAGTTATCGCTTTGCGCGACATGGGCCGCACAGTTGAATACATCTGCGCCCCGGACGAAGGCCACGGCTTCCACAAACCGGTGAACAATATGGCCTCTCTTGGCCGCGCCGAAGTATTCCTCGGAAAGATCCTGAAAGCACGCTACCAGGAAGAAATGAAACCGGAGCTGGCTGCAAAACTGCAGGAGATCACTATTGATCCGAAAAGCCTTACGTTAACTAAAAAGGTGCAGATAGCAGCGCTCAAAGAAATGCCCAAACCGACTGCTGACCTCACTCCTGGTACATACAATTACGACATTGTACTGGAATTCAACGGACAGAAAATGCCAATGACCATGGTCCGCACTGTAAAAGAAGAAAACGGCAATTGGTTGGTGAAAGATGCTGTTAAGAGCCCAATGGGTGACCAAAACGAAGAAGCTGTTTACACCAAATGGACACTGAAACCTGTAAGTCGAAAAGCTGAAGTAGGCCCCGGCAAGGAAGCCAACTATGCCTTTGACGGCAACAAAATGACGACGACTTTAATGGGTCAAACAAGTACAGTTACTATTGATGGCGCCTACGTGCACGAAGGCATGAGCACAGACTTGCTGTTTGCGCGTTTGCCTTTGAAAGAAGGTTATGAAGCTGGTATCTATATTGCCGGCGATGATGGCAAAGCCAAACTGAACAGGATATCTGTTATAGGAACTGAAACAGTGAATGGGAAATCCTGCTTTAAATGTGAAGTAGCCAGCGTAGATGATCCCAATGAAGTGTCAACTTACTACATCGCTACTGATACTAAGATGGCTCAGCGTGTAATCGCCCCGATGGCCCAGGTACCGGGTGCCAAGATCACAATTGACCTAAGGAACTAAACAATTGACAGTCAGAAAAAAGCCGCGCAAATGCGCGGCTTTTTTGTTTTGCTAGTGGATCGAGAGGTTGTGCTCCAGCAACGGAATCAGGTCTGTATCTTCTATACGAAATAACTCTGTGAGCAGGTTATTCAACACCATCAATTGCAATCGCAGGTTTTCGTGCATTTCCTGCCATTCCTTTATTTTCTTCATCGCATTTTCTTCCTTTATGGCTGTAAGCGTATGGGTTATTGCTTCGCGCGATTGCCGGAAGATAGTATTGCATTGAACCGGAGGTAGTTTATTGTCTTTATAATCAGATATGAGTTCGCGGCTCACTGACAAGTGACGCGCGATATGCTCGCTCAGTTCAGTACACAGCCTGACATAACCTGCTACTTCGCTATTGTTGCCCTGCAACCATTCGGCTTGTACCCTGGCATTTCTGCACAATAGTTCAGTTAACGGGTAATAATCCTTATTCAGTCTTTCGGCGAGCTTTATCAGCTCATACCGGTGCAGAGGTTGCGAGGCCATACGCTCAATTTTTCTACAACAAAGCTATTCCTCTTTAGATCCGTAGGCGGTGACGCGAAACACGCGAAAACAGTGACGTTCGTCACTTATCTGTCCGCAAGCACCCATTTGCCGGTACGGCCCCATTGAAATTATTTTATCTTTAATCCATCATTTATGCAGGCTACTCATTCAAAACGTGTGATCTCCATCGATATACTGAGAGGTATTGTCATGGTCATCATGGCCCTCGACCACACCCGTGACTTTTTTACTGATTTTTACCATAACCCCACCGACCTGCAGCATGCCAGTACCCCTATGTTCCTTACACGATGGATCACGCATTTCTGCGCGCCTGTTTTTGTCTTCCTGGCCGGTACCAGTGCCTATTTATCACTCAGCAAAGGCAAAACAAAAAAAGAAGCTTCCCTGTTTTTACTCACCCGCGGCATCTGGCTGCTTGTTCTTGAAATGACCGTTGTACGTTTTGGGTGGATGTTTAATCTTGACTATACCCAAGTGGTCGTGCAGGTGATCTGGGTCATCGGATGGAGCATGATCTTCCTGGCAGGACTTATATGGCTGCCTATGCCTGCTATATTAACTGTTGCCGCCGTGATAATAGCCGGACACAACCTGCTCGACGGGGTACGGGCCAGCGACCTTGGAGAAGAAGCGATGTGGTGGAATTTTCTTCACGAGTTTGGTTTCCTGAACTTTGACGGTTGGGGTATCATGGTCATCTACCCACTCATTCCGTGGATAGGTGTGATGGCCATGGGTTATTGCTTCGGTACTATCTTTCGTAAAGAGGAGCACGAACGCAACAAATGGCTCTATACCATCGGCATAGGTGCTATAGCCGCATTCATCATGATTCGCTTCTCCAACGTCTACGGCGACCCACATCCATGGACAACACAACCAACGTGGTGGCGTACCGTTTTGTCCTTTATCAATTGCGAAAAATATCCCCCCTCATTGCTATACCTATTGATGACGATAGGCCCGGCAATTACAGCATTGCCCATACTGGAAAAAGCAAGCAATAAGATCGGCAAATTTTTCACGGTGTACGGAAGAGTACCCATGTTCTATTACATCCTGCATATCTACCTGATACACGCGATGGCTATCGTCGTTGCGCTATTGTTAAATGTGCCTGTCGGTGACTTCGTGGATAATGAAAGGCTCTTTGCACCCAAACCCGGATGGGGATTTTCACTGCCCTGGGTCTACGCTTACTGGCTGTTGGCAGTGGCAGTACTCTACCTGCCTTGCCACTGGTTCATGCGGGTGAAGGCCAACAATAAAAAATGGTGGTTAAGCTATGTATAAAAATGATGGCCGGTTAATCACCGGCCATCATTTTTATTTTCCAAATTTTTTCTTCAGCAAACTCAGCGCATCGTTCATGCCCATTCCCGAAAGGTCTTTTTCCTTTGGCTTGTTGAAGTCCCTTCGCGACTGACCACCGCCACGTTCTTTGCGGGCTGGTGCATCCTGCGTTTGTTTTATAGATAAAGCGATCCGCTTGCGAGCGGTATCTACCTCCAGCACCTTTACTGTTACATGCTGGTTTAGCTTGAGTGCTTCATTCGGATCGGTAATATAAGTGTGTGATATCTCCGACACGTGTACCAATCCATCCTGTTTCACACCAATATCCACGAAAGCACCAAAGCGGGTAAGGTTGGTTACTACACCCGGCACTACCATACCTACATGTACATCTTCAATACTGTAGATGTTAGCAAACTCGAATTGCTGCGCTTCGCTACGCGGATCTAGTCCCGGTTTCTTTAACTCATTCAGGATATCGCGAATGGTGTGCTCGCCGACTGTTTCTGTTGTATAATTCTTTACGTTGATCGAGTTTACAAGAGTATCGTTACCCACCAGCGTTTTTATTTCTACACCCAGGTCAGCC
The DNA here is from genome assembly GCA_021156265.1 of Flavipsychrobacter sp. Taxonomy (GTDB): domain Bacteria; phylum Bacteroidota; class Bacteroidia; order Chitinophagales; family Chitinophagaceae; genus Polluticoccus. The sequence goes on along the minus strand of JAJNBR010000094.1, from coordinate 7,703 downwards.
GCCATCTTCGCTACCACTTCGTATGCTTCGGGGTGTACTGCACTTGCATCGAGCGGGTTCTCACCTTCTTTAACACGCAAAAAGCCTGCGCATTGTTCAAAAGCTTTATTGCCGAGGCGGGGTACCTTCAGCAATTGCTTACGCGATTCGAACCCGCCTATCTCAGCGCGGTAATTCACAATGTTCTCTGCTATCGAAGGGCCGATGCCACTCACATAGCTCAGCAAGTGTTTGCTGGCCGTGTTCAGGTTCACGCCAACGGCGTTCACGCAGCTCACTACTGTTTGGTCAAGGCGTTCTTTCAGGCGCACCTGGTTTACATCGTGCTGGTACTGGCCAACACCAATACTTTTTGGGTCTAGTTTCACCAGCTCGGCCAGCGGGTCCATCAGCCTGCGACCAATGCTTACCGCGCCACGCACGGTCACATCCTGGTCAGGAAATTCCTGCCGGGCTATTTCCGATGCCGAGTATATAGATGCGCCATCTTCATTCACCAGGAATATCGGCAGACCAAGATTCAGCTTCTTAATGAACTGCTCCGTTTCCCGTCCTGCAGTACCATCGCCTATCGCAAACGTTTGTATATCGTATTGCTGTACCAGCGACCGGATGGTCTGCTCAGCGCTCATCAACCTGCCCGGTTCATGTATATATATCAGGTCTGTTTTCTTCAACGTTCCTTTATCGTCCAGGCAAACCACTTTACAACCTGTACGGTAACCCGGATCTAAAGCCAGTATGCGTTTGCTGCCCAATGGAGAGCTCAGCAGCAGTTGCCTCAGGTTCTCGGCAAATACATTGATCGCTTCTTCGTCGGCTTTTGTCTTCAACGCCATGCGGAATTCGCTTTCGAGGCTCGGCTGCAACAAACGGCGGTAGGCATCTTTCACTGCTTTTTTAACTTGCTCGCCAGCTTCGTTACCCGATTTTACATACAGGCGTTCGGTCATGGCCAGCGCATCTTCTTCTGTAGGTGCGATGCTCATACGCAGCACACCTTCCATAAAGCCGCGCATAATGGCCAGCATACGGTGCGACGGTATTTTAGATACAGGCTCAGAGAAATCGTAGTAGTCTTTGTATTTAACGCCTTCAGTTTCCTTGTCGCTCAGCACTTTACTCTGCACCGTAGCTGTATCTTCAAACAGCTTACGCATTTTAGCACGTACTTGTGCGTCTTCGTTCACTATCTCAGCAATAATATCACGTGCTCCCTGCAGCGCATCTTCAGCCGACTTCACATTTTCATTAATGAATGCGGCAGCTTCTGTCAATGGTTGAATATTACCTTGCTCCAGTACCATGGTAGCCAGTGGCTCAAGCCCATTCTCGCGTGCGGTTTGCGCCTTTGTCTTGCGCTTGGGTTTATACGGCAGGTAAATATCTTCCAGCTCTGCAACAGTTGCAGCCGCATCCAGTTTGGCCTGCAGTGTTTCTGTCATTTTGCCTTGCTCTGTTATCGTCTTTTCTATAAAAGCTTTACGCTCACTGTATTCTTTCTGAAATTTGGCCTCGTCCTGGATAGCTTGTATCTGCACTTCATCCAGTGCGCCGGTCTTGTCTTTACGGTAGCGGGCTATGAAAGGTATCGTGGCCCCTTCATTCAATAATGCCAGTACCGTTGCTACTTGTTGTTCCCTTATATTCAGTTTGGAGGCTACGCCTGCTGCATATTCTGTCATGACTTCTCAATTTTCTTGCGGACTGCGAATGTAAAAGGCCTCAGGGACATACTGAAACAAAATCTGCACTAAAAATATTCACATAACAGGCGTTCATATTTGAGATTATCTTTGGGCGTTTTATGGATCTCCGCGCCGAAATATTAAAAGAACACTCACGTGAACAGTCCGAAAAAATTGCCGGATGGATCGGTAATGACCCAGGCCGGTTCAAGGAATTCATGGATTTTTTTCTGAATGATGAGTACCGGGTAGTACAGCGGGCCGCCTGGGTGTTGAGCGTGGTGGCCGAAAAACACTATAAACTCGCCTTACCATACCTGCCTGCCATGGTCAAAAAAATGTCGGACCCGGGGGTACACGTAGCCGTAAAACGCAATGTAGTACGCATACTGCAGTTCATAGACATACCTGAAGACCTGCACGGCGATGTAATGAACGCCTGTTTCGACCTGCTGGGCGACCTGAAAGAAACCATAGCTGTCCGTGTCTTTGCCATGACCGTTCTGGCCAATCTCGCCAAAACCTACCCCGACATCAAACAGGAATTGCGCACCATAATAGAGGACGAACTATCCCACGAGCCATCGGCTGCCTTCAAAGCGCGATCGAAAAAACTGCTGAAGCACCTATAAAGAAATTATCATCCAATTGTAACTTATTTCTTTCTGCTGCGATTTACCCTATAAGTAATAGGGGTAAACCCGTCTAAGATCGTTTAACAGTTAAATCAACTATAATGAGACTACCACTACTCTTTTTGACCCTTGCGACTTTGTCGTTCAGCGCCCTGGCGCAGCAACCGTATAAGTTTACCGCGCCCGGCCGGCACTTCAGCCCGAATGTGCGCCAGGCTTTAGCCAAACAACGCCCCGCTACGGCGCAGAAAACCACCGCCGCACACGAACGCGTCAGCGGCTTTTCGGTATATGTATTTAACGGCTCCGGAATGGATGTGCAGGACTCTTCCAATTATTTTTACTCGAATGCGAGGGGTTCAGTATTTAATGCCAATGAGCTTTTTATAAACGAGGATAATATCTTGCTTGATTCTGCCACCTATTTCGTTGACAACGGTTCGGGCATAGAATTCGACCGCGCACAAAAAGGTTTTTACGACAATGCCAACAGGCGTACTTCGCTCATCGAATTGCGCCAGGGGGCCACTTCAACCCCGGAAAACTTCAGGGATCGCAGGGCTGTGTATAACAGCAATGGTGATCTGGCCATAGAATATGTGTTGGGCTGGAACAGCGGCACCAACGCATGGGATTCTCTTAGCCGGAAACATTTTGCTTACGATACGCAGAACCAACTTATCGCCGACAGCATTTATGTCTACTCCAGCGCACAGTTTATGGGCAAAAGTGAATATACACTCGATGCCAACGGTAACCAGCTGCAATGGAATTTCTACCAGTGGCAGAGCGGAAACTGGGTGCCTACAGTGAGGGAAATACATACTTACGATGCACTGAGTAACCTCAGAACAAACACCAGCCAGCGATATAATACCACCACAACTGCCTGGGTAAATAGTTCTTTCGACACGTTTGCCTATAACAACAGCCACGTGTATCATTTCACCGAAAGCCAGGTTTGGGATACAGTGGCTGCAGTTTGGGTAAACTCCAGCCAGGAATTCCGCACGCTCAATGCATCAGCCGACAGGGTATTGACACAGGACATGAAACAATGGGATGAATCTACAACCAGCTGGCAGGATGCTTCAGTTATCGACTGGACCTACAATGCCATGGGCAACCCGACCCAGGGTATTATCACTGTGGACTTCGGCGGCAGCCCAATGGAAGTAGCTAATATCAACCTGTTTTATGAGGTGTACGATGACCTGAACGTTGCCGGTATACAACACAAACAGAATTCGCTGACGGTTTACCCTAACCCGGCAATGAATACCATCAATTTGAAATGGGCAAAAGCGGTAAGCAATGCAGGTATATCGCTGACAAACATGGCAGGACAGCAAGTATACCGCACCAGCCAACCATTGAATGGCACTTCCGCATCATTGCATGTTGATCACCTTCCGGCAGGCACGTATCTGCTCAACATAACCAACGATTCCGGCGTCGTGACTGATACTAAAACTGTAGTTAAACACTAAAAACCGCTGTTATAACAACATAGAAAAAGCCCCGCTAGACAGCGGGGCTTTACTTTACCTATGATTACTGCAGGAGCAGCTTTCTCTTATACAGCCCTTGCCCTGTGCCTATCTCGAGTAAATATGCCCCCTTGCTGAGGGTTGAAATATCCAGTGTCTTTGCCCCCTTTATTTGTTTTACTAATCTGCCCGATACATCGTACAACGACAGCGTGAGTAACTTCGCATGTGCCGGAACATCAACATGCACTATATCATTGGCAGGATTGGGATAAACATTGATGCCATCATTTGCCGCCTCTACATCCTCCACGCTTAATCCCAACCCTCCTCCTGTTGTTGTTCTATAAACGCTTCTGTTCGAAACAATGTAACCGGTGGATATTGTCGGCATGGAGATGTCGGAAAGCCACCAATGAGGATCTACCTGCACAGAATGCCAGCTCTGTCCAAAATTATCGGAGCCATATACATATCCTCCACCAATGGCCATTGTTTTGCTCGCCAGCAAATACGCAAAGCCGTTTGAAGCAAACTTTGCCTTGTAGAACGCAAAGGTATCGGCAGCTATTTTCTGTTTTATCCAGCTATTACCACCATCAGAACTTTTTAATACAGTGCCCTTGTCGCACCCGGCCAAAGCATATGGCCCCAATAGTGCTATCGAATTGATCATAAGACTGTCCTGGTACCTGAGATCCCAGTTCAGTCCCCAGTCATCAGACGAATATAGCCGGTAGGTTTGCGATATATAATCGTATCCTAACAGCAGCACCCTGCTGTTGCCTGCGTAAACAGCATCCAGCACCGAAGTATTAAACGTCGGTTTTACTATGTTGGTAAATATCCCGCCGGTATCAGTTACACGAAAAATGTGACTATAGCTGGCCACTACTCCTTCTACATCAGTGGCAGTTGCTTTGAAATCAAGAGATGTGAACTCATATGCCGGGTGAGTGGTCACCACAACCGAGTCCCATGTGTACCCGCCGTCCTTCGTTGTCATCAAGATATTAGGTACAGGCGAAAAACCTGAGCCGCCGCACACAAAACCGATATTCCTCGTCGCAAACTGCATATCGGTAAAATAGTCGGTGAATATTGACATAGTTCCCGTTACTGACGGTATCGATCAGCTGCCACTGCGCGTTGGCAAATCCGGCAGATAACATCAGGACAGATAGGAGTGAGTATATTTTTTTCATTACGCCTGGGTTTTGTTAACCCAAAGCTCCGCTATTATACTTCACTAATCAATGGATGGATCGCCTGTTTTATAGCACTAATTGCCGTCTTTGCGAAAATCGCCCGCTGTGATGCCCGTGTTTGCCTTAAAGAATCGATTAAAATAGGAAGGATCTTCGAAACCCAGGAAATAGGCTATCTCTTTAACATTATGCTCCGTATTGTGCAGCAGCCGCTTGGCTTCCAGTAATACACGCTCCTTGATGTAGTCGCTAACGTTGTCACCGGTATTTTCCTTGCATACTTCGTTCAGCTTTTTCTCTGTGATATTCAGCAGAGAAGCATAATACGACGGAGCCCTGTTACCACGGTACTTTTTTTCAACAAGCTCGCGGAACCTGTTAAATACAGAACCTTGCTGCATCTGGTGGTCCGGGTATCGCTCGTTGAACAGTTGCAGGGACTTAAGCAATATCACCTTCAGGTAAGAACGTAAAATTTCGGCGAAGACGTTGATGTCTTTCTGACTTTCGTTTTGTATCTGCGACAGCAGGGGCGCAAACTCGCCAAACTCCTGTGGTGTAGTATCCAACACCGGGTGCGCGCCGCTGTTCAGAAAAGGGAAATTGTATAGCGCGTTCGCACTGTCTGAACCAAAAAGAAAAAAATCGCGCGAGAACAATACTATCGATCCGAGAGATCCTTGTTCACGTCGCAAACAATGCACCTGCCCGGGTGATATGAAGTGAATACCATTATCCTTTATCGGGTATTTCTTAAAATCGATAAGATGTTCCCCACCGCCTTTTGAAAAGAAAAATATCTCGTAATAGTTGTGCCTGTGCGGACGTGAGAAATCGTATTCCGTCAAAGCGCCCAGTTGCACAAACTTAAAGGGAACGCTGTCTTTAGTATCTCTCGAAAAATCGTGTATGGGTATCTCTTTCTGTAGGGACATATCTCTATAGACTTATATCAGGCGGTCGTCGTTGGCATGCAATGCCATAATTCTGTAAAACGCCTTAAAGCGATATGAGCGCCAGTACCGCGCCTGCCGGGTCCTGGATGCAGGCAAAATCTTTATTGCCCATCTTGCGCGGACCGTCCAATACTTTACCGCCCATCTCCACGCAACGTTTAGCCGACCCTTCCACATCCGGCACCGCAACATACACCAGCCACTGCGGCGGGATGTTGGCATTCGTACCCCGGGCATGGCAAACACCGGCGACTCCCGTTCCTTCGGCAGTTTTCATGACATAGTCATCATATTCACCCATGCTCAGTGGGTCTACATCCCAGCCGACCACGTCTTTATAAAAATCCTTAACTGATTCAGCATTGGGAATAGTAAGGTCGGTCCATACGATATCACCTTGCTTATATTGTTCCATTTATCTTGTTTTTTGTGAAGATAAGCGTTAATGATCTTGTGACAGCTGGCCGTATAAATGATTGAAAATCAACAAATAAAACAGCTTAATCCATCTTCAATCACTAATTTTGAGGCCAGGTTTGAGTGCTGGGCCCCTCATTATAATATATTACTACACGGCATACATTACACTTTTCCGCGCAATGATTTGTCTGTTTTGGATAATTCCCTTACCTTTGCCGTCCCAAAATATGTCCGGCCATTCCGTTCTGCGGTATGTCCAGCGTTGCTGCCGGGCTGATGGGATCATTTTTTAACAACATAATTTTTATGGCAACAAACAACAACCTTCAGAATTACGAGCTGATGTTGATCTTTACGCCGGTTTTGGCTGAAGATGAGTACAAAGCTGCTCAGAAGAAGTTTGCAGACTTCATCACAGAACATGGTGGCACTATCGTGCACCAGGATGCATGGGGCCTCCGCTCACTGGCTTACCCAATTGCAAAAAAGACAACAGGCTTGTACTGGTTACTGTCTTACCAGGCTACAACAGATGTAAATGCCAAGTTGGAAATCCAACTGAACCGCGACGAGAATGTTATGCGTCACATGGTTACCCGTCTGGACAAATTTGCAGTGGAATACAACGCAAGAAAACGCAACAAGATCACTGCTGAAGCGGCAACTACTGCTTAATCCTTTAAAAAACTGAACAATGGCCAAACAAAACGATATTAAGTTTCTGACCTCTACCCGCGTAGAAAAGCGCCAGAAAAAATACTGCCGCTTCAAGAAAATGGGGATCAGGTACGTTGACTATAAAGACGCGGAGTTCCTGAAAAAATTCGTGAACGATCAAGGTAAAATGCTGCCTCGCCGTATTACCGGCAACTCGCTGAAATTCCAGCGTAAAGTGGCCCAGGCTGTTAAAAAGGCACGCCAAATGGCTCTGTTACCTTATGTTACTGACCTTTTAAAGTAAAATAGTCATGCAAGTAATTCTTATAAAAGACGTAGATAACCTGGGCGGTGCCCACGAGCTGGTAGAAGTAAGGCCGGGATATGCCCGCAATTACCTGATACCTCAGAAATACGCTATCGAAGCTAGCGGCTCTAACATGAAAATTCTGGAAGAGCGCCGTAAGCAAAAAGAAAAGCGCGAACAAAAACTGATGGCCGAGATCGCTAAAGTAACAGAGGTGCTGAAATCATCTCCTGTAAAACTGGGCGCTAAAACCGGTACCAGCGGTAAGATCTTCGGTTCTGTTACCTCTATCCAGCTTGCTCGCGCTATCCGCGAACAAAAAGGATACGACATCGACCGTCG
>JAJNBR010000093.1 GCA_021156265.1 Flavipsychrobacter sp. | reverse complement strand
GTTTGCATAACCGACATAGTTTGAGCTGCCGTCTCGGGTCCAATCACCTTCTTTTTTGTCATTGGGTTGGTGCCGCCGTTTGCCAATGTTGCTGCCATGATCGCAAGGTCTTTGGCATTTACATTCAACGCACACTGCTTGGTGTACACATCAGTAGCTTCTACCGGGTCGAAATACATGCGGCCGTAAGCGAGCAACAGATGGGCTATTGCCTGGTTGCGCAGGTTATCGCCGGCTTCACTAAAATAAACCGGCCAGTTTACCCCAAGCGTGCTGCCGGCAAAATCGTTATGAACCTGCTGTATGTTCCGCCACTTGGCTGCCGAGTCAGCTCCCTTGATCAGGCTAACAGCAGCAATAGCGCCCGGATTTACCAGCGGGTTGATCTCTTTACCCTTTTGCAGCTCTATAGCTACAATAGAATTAAATCTCAGACCCGTTGCGTCAACACCAATCTTGTCAGCAACGGCCTGGGCACCTTGCTCTTCTATGAGTTTTGCAAGGGTAAACACCTTGGATATGGATTGTATGGACACCCGGGAAGTAAGATCTCCCTTGGTGAACACACGGCCATCGGTTGTCACGATGGCGATACCATAAATGTCCGGGTCTACGGCTGCCAGCTCTTTTATATAGTCGGCATTTGCGCCTTCGTTCAGGTCCTTGTACCGGGAATGGGCATTATCGATGGCCGCCTGGTAGTTTTCGTCGGAGAATCTGTTTTTGGTCTGTGTTTGCGCGTCTCCAAAGTAAGGCACACACAAAAGACCCGTTAAAGCCAGGACGGCCAGAAATGTTGATGTTTTCATAGTTAAGTATTTACAGGATTACTTGTTCTTATTCCTTTCGTAAAAGCTACGCGAGAAATTGTATTTGAAAGTGAGTTGAATTTTATTGATCACGCTACCGAAGCCATCGCGGTTGTTTTCACGCGCACCCCATTGGTATTCAAGACATGTCATCGCGTTCTGGGTTGGGTAGTACATGAGGTTGCCAACAATATATTGCCCCTGTTGAAAGGCATCGGCGGCCTGCCCGTCTGAATTGGTGATCTCTATTAAAGAATATCCCAGCGACGAGGAGAATTTCTTGCTCCAGCTATGATCAACGAACGCCACGACGCCCAATACAGGTAAGGCTACCCCTATTATCGGCCGTACCGGATCGAAGACGCGGAACCCGGCGCTATCGATAAAGTTGTTTTCGATACCAATGTCCACTGGTGCATCATTCATATAGTTCTGTATGCCTTCGCCATAAAGAAAGCTACCCCTGAACACAGTACTCTTGCCAAACTTGATGTTGGTACTTAAGTTTAGTCCCCAACCCGTTGCATCGCCGGAAAGATCAAATTGATCGATCTGGTGATCCTCCCATTCTATCCTCCTCACAATACCGGCCAGCTCAACGTAACCCCAGTTTTTTCCTCCGAAGCGATATTCTGCCGAGAGGTCAGGAACAGGGAAACGTGGGGCTATGCCCGAGAGCTCAACACGGTCGGCATAGCGGCCCTGATCTGCACTGGCACCCGGCCTTTCAAGGGCTATCGTCAGGCGGCTGTCATCACCCTGGATGGGCATATAACGTATCTGTACATTTCGGAAGAAAGCCATTCCCGGAGGTCCCCAGTACTCAACTGTATTAGGGAACACGTCTATATCCATGAACGGGCTCCAGTATTGGCCGGCGCCCCACTTACCCAGTTCGCCATAGGCATGCCGAAGGCGGATGGTAGTCTGCCCGGCATCCACACCCGTACCGAACATTTCAAACTCGAAATGAGTTTTCAGTTCGCCATACTTCGTACAGAACCAGTTCTTAACTCCAAACCGTGTTTGACGTACGGAAAAATACACGTTACCATCTGAGCCAAATTCATCATCAAAGGCCGGTAGTTTGGTCGGTCGCACCACATCATACCAATCGGGATGGATCTGGTTAAAGTTGTAACCGGCATCCATCATGATGAAGCCGTAGATCTCCATTTCCTTTCTAGGCGGTTCCGGAGCGTCGTCGTCCTGGGCTAGTACCGGGCCGGAGTACAGCCCTAGAATAACCATGGCGGTGAGAAGTGTTTTCATAGGAATCGAGTTTGGGTTGATCGAGTTCTGTCGAGCAGACTTTCATTAATAACTGTGCCGACTCATAGTTTACGATCAGGTGAGAATGGTCGGTTTGTATCGAAATGTAGGATTGAGACAAAAAAGGATAGGGAGCATAGTGATAATGAGAAGTGCTCCTGAAAGAGTTTTCATGGTGACAGGAGCTTCCACAGTGATAAGTGCTTTCATGGTGATAGGAATGAAAATCATGGTCAAGGGTATAAAGTTCATGGTGACAGGGAAAAGTTTGGTGATAGGTTTGACAGGGCTGCCTGAAGTATAAATGTTTGATACGGTTCTTAGTTTTTTGATTGCGGTATTCGTTTGACGACAATTTGCAAAAGACCGGAGTCTTCGTGGCTGGCGAAACGAATGAGCCTGGATGGTGACTTGGTTGAGGTTGCATATTTTGCCGTTGTTGTAAAAAACCGGAACACTAACTACCCTTTTTTCAGGGCTCCAATACTTTGAGTTTTTTTAGGCCGGAAGGTAAAAGTACTTTCAACTTATGCGGTTCGCATCATGTAACGGTTGGTTCCTTGCCAATAGTTAAAGCGCATGCTTGCAAACAAATTTTTTCATGTTCTTTCTACTGCACAAAACCATAAAAACGCGCATGCTCGAATATCGTATGTCATTGATCCACTGTGTCGTAGGCAGGCTTATCCGTCTTAGGCGCACCATTCTGCGAAGGGAATTTATTCGCAACAACCAATCCTTTTTTTACAGCATCCTGTAATGCCTCGTAATCCTTACGGTTCTGTTCAGCATATTCAATTGCAAATTGTGACACTGCATCGTCGAACTTCGAGCAACTGCCGAGATATCCGCTTATAATCGACGATTTAAAATTCCTCGCATGTGCTCTCGCCAGCGCTCCTCCGCACAATTGTGCATACCTGATCATGACCCGGGCATTAAATGCTGCGATCTTCGGCTCGATCCTGGCTTCCCGCATTTGCCGGATATAAAAATGACGGCCGTTGGCTATTTCGGTCCAACCCAGAAACACATCTCCGGCTGCCTGCATAAGTTTCTGGCCAGCTACTACGCGCTGGCCATTGTTGTTATAGCGGCTTTTACCGACAAATGGCTCCAACACCGAAGGCCTTGCTTCTTTTATCTGAAGAAATAAGGGCTCTTCGTTAGGCGACATTCTGAGACTTATACCATTCAGGGTGCCAATACTGCCTATACTTCCGACCTTAGCAGCTATATCGCGGAATTTAAACTGGTCAAACAATATCCGCTCTTCATAACTAAGCGTGTCTACGTAACTCTCAAAGACAGCCTCTATCAACTTGCGATAATCGTGCTGACTAAGAACTGAATCATTTTTAAGCTGGATCTTGTCATCCCTCATCTCGGTAAGCCGGTGAAAATCCTCTCCTATCAGGCTCTTCGTTATTGCCTTTCTCACTCTTTTGGCAAACCGCGCACTCAGCTCATGATCTTTGGCCATGCGCAGGATACTTTTTACCGAAAAGCAAGAGTACCAAACCTGTAGTGGGTCCATCCCTGCAAAAGCGGCTATGTGCTCCCGGTATGATCGCACGCATTCGTGCGCTATAACCGCTACTGTTTGCCGGTTGATCTGGTTTTGCACGGAAGCTATGACAAAGCTAGTGGCCAGCCGCTTCACATCCCACTCCCAGGGTGCAGGCAGGGTCTCGTCAAAATCGATAATATCGAAAACCATCTTCTTTTCCTGGGTGCGATAAATACCGAAATTCATCAGGTGGCAATCGCCACAGCTTTGAACATACAGTCCCGTATCGGGTGTGGTGGCCATATCGGCCGCCATTATTGCAGCTGAGCCGCGAAAAAAATTCAGCGGCGACTCAAGCATACTGCTGTAGCGAACAGGTAGAAGTATGGATAAAAGCCCTTCGTTTGCTTTCATCAATACTGCTACCGGGTCCGGGCGATCTTTGGGAACAAGCCAGCGGGCATGACTCAGCCGGTCTGTTTTATTTCTTAGCGACCTCCCGAAGCTTACAGCTTGCTCCCGGGTAATGCCCGGGGTAAAGAGGTGCTCCTCTCCTATCCCCTTTCTGTTGAAATCTGTCATCATAAAAAAGAGTTTTTAAGATTCGGATCGAGATTGAGGCTAACGACGATAAGTGTAAACGCTCTCTCCATATTATTTCATTGAACAGGTTATTACAGGTTTCTTTCTCTCTAAAAAACGGCGGTGGGATGCTTCATGTAAATTTAACCCTTCAACCGGCGCCTAAGCACGGCTATTGCGCGGTTCCTTGCACGGAATTAATAAAGGTAGTTGCCAATAATCATCTTTATTGCCATTGTAATTATATGTGTCAGTCTTTCAGCGTTCAAGCGGCAATAAACAAGCGTTTTTTACCACGCGGTCATAGCCGCTACGTATCCGTTTACCGGTTGATGAATATTAATTAAACGGTTTGCCCATGAAACTGTGATTACCCATTTCTGGGTATTGCCACATCCGGGCAGCAGCTATACATTGTTGTTATAACAATAGCCATTATATGATAAAACGGAATTTGATCATTTCATTCCTGGCGTTACCTCTGCTGGCCGCACTCCCTTCCTGCAAAAAGAAAGGTTGTACAGACCCTGAAAGCTATACATACTCTTCGGATGCCGACGAAGACGACGGCACGTGCAAATACTATTATGGCGGGCGTGACTATGGACAGCTCGACGTGGGCGCCACGGTAGACCTGGACAATGAATACACCGTATTTATAGATGGCGATAATGTGGGCCGCTCCCTCATGTATTTCCCGAACGGGCTCAGCTGCGGGAATCCGGACGCTGTAGGCAAGGTCATTCTATATGGCAGCCATACAGTGACTGCAGTGGGCAACGGCGGTACTGAAGTCCGGGAGGGCTCAGTCTTCCTCGATCGCCAGGATTGCAAGATCGTACTAATCGAAGAGCTGCCACTCAAATAGCCTCATTTACCTTATTTTTACAAAAGGCAGTATTTGGATACTGCCTTTTTTTATTTCCTGGCGTCACACATCACCTTAGAACTAATATATAGGCCGGCCGGGAGCGACATTTTGTCCCGAAACGCAGGAATGGCAAAGTAATTGACAGTATTTTTGCGGATGTTTTTCAAAAAAAAGAAAACAATGAGCGACAATAAGGATAATCGAACCAACGGAACTGCCGACAATATGTCACAAAATAACGAGGCTATGGAAGACGCCCTGGCCAATGAGCTGAATGTTGACGACAGCGTAAGCGGCATGCAGCACCTGGACGATGAGATGACGGACGAAAGCGAATTGGAAAAGCTGCAGAGCGAGTTGGATGACGCAAAAGACAAATATATTCGCCTGGTTGCCGAGTTCGACAACTTCAGGAAGCGTAATGCCAAAGAAAGACTGGAACTGATAGCAACAGCAGGTAGGGATATTGTTCAGTCGCTGCTGGAAGTGCTGGACGATATGGAACGGGCAGAAAAACAAATGGAGTCGACCGAGGACCTGAAGGCAATAAAAGAAGGTGTCATGCTGGTGTTCAACAAGCTGCGCAATACCTTGCAGCAAAAGGGCCTGAAGGCTGCCGAAAGCAAAAACCAGCCATTCAATCCTGATATGCATGAGGCGATCACCGAGATACCGGTACCTGATGAAGAGATGAAGGGCAAGATCATAGATGAAGTGGAAAAAGCATACTACCTGAACGATAAGCTGATCAGGTACGCAAAAGTTGTAGTAGGCAAATAAATCATTCACAATAAAAAGCAAGTCCCGGTGTTTGGGACAGTGGTATGGCAAAAAGAGATTATTACGAGGTCTTAGGGGTGAGTAAAACGTCAAGTGCAGATGAGATCAAGAAGGCCTACCGTAAGATAGCCCTCAAGTACCATCCTGACCGTAACCCGGGAGATAAGGATGCAGAGGAACATTTTAAGGAAGCAGCCGAGGCTTATGATGTACTGAGCAACGCTGACAAGCGCGCCCAGTACGATCGTTTTGGTCACGCCGGCATGAGCGGCGCTGCGGGCGGCGGCTTCGGCGGCGGCATGCGCATGGAAGACATCTTCCAGAACTTCGGCGACATCTTCGGCGACGATATGTTCGGCAGTTTCTTCGGCGGCGGTGGCCGGCCGGGCGGCGGCGGACGCAGGCAAGGCTCACGCGGCGCCAACCTGCGCGTGAAGCTTAAACTGGACTACTCAGAGATCGCCAACGGAGCCAACAAGAAGATCAAGGTTAAGAAGTATATACCCTGCAACACTTGCCATGGTAGTGGTGCCAAGGACAAAAGTTCTATCCAGACATGCGGCAGCTGCGGTGGCTCTGGACAGGTACGTAGGGTAACCAATACTTTCCTGGGGCAGATGCAAACGGTAACTACCTGTCCTACCTGCAATGGCGAGGGAACGCAGATAACCGCAAAATGTGGTAACTGTAAAGGTGAAGGCCGTGTGTACGGCGAAGAAACACTGAGCCTGGATATACCTGCTGGTGTACAGGACGGCATGCAGCTGAGCATGGGTGGCGGCGGCAACGCCGGCGAACGTGGCGGCCCTCCCGGCGATCTGCTTATTGTGATAGAGGAGGAAAAACACCCGCACCTGAGGCGCAACGATATGGATGTGATCTACCAGCTGCACATCTCCTTCCCTGATGCGGTATTGGGCACCTCTGTCGAGGTTCCGACAATTGATGGCCGGGCAAAGATCAAGATACCGGCAGGCACCCACAGCGGAAAGGTCTTCAGGCTGAAAGGCAAGGGCTTCCCTGCATTCCAGGGGTATGAGAAAGGTGATGAACTGGTGGAAGTAAATGTATGGTCGCCGCAACACCTCAGTGACGAGGAAAAGAAGCTGCTCGAAAAGCTTCGCGACTCACCCAACTTTACACCAGCGGCTGACGCGAAGAATCCAAAAGAAGACAAGAGTTTTTTCGATAAAATATTCGGAAGCTAATACGCAGAGGGAAAGAGCTACATCGCTTTTTCCCTTTGTTTTTCTACGGCAGTATACAGCTTGTAGTATTCTCCTTTTGCTGCAATAAGAGACCGGTGATTGCCGCGTTCTATTATTCTGCCCTTATCCATCACGATGATCTCGTCCGCTTTCCTGATAGTGGAAAGCCGATGCGCGATCACAATAGATGTACGACCTTTTATCAGGGTATCGATGGCATGCTGTATCAGCTGCTCGCTTTCACTGTCTATCGACGAGGTAGCTTCGTCCAATACCAATATCGCCGGGTCATACAGCAACGCGCGCGCAAATGATACCAATTGCTTCTGTCCCTGCGACAAAGTATTTCCCCGCTCCATCACGTTGAAATCATATCCGCCGGGCAACTGCATGATGAAGTCGTGAATACCCAACATGCGGGTCACACGCTGTACCTGTTCCAACGAAATATCTTTGTTACGAAGCGTAATGTTCTCGAATACGCTACCGGAGAACAGGAACACATCCTGCAATACTATTCCTATCTTCTCACGCAGGGCATATATATCATACTCCTGCAGGTCACGCCCGTCTATCAATATCCGGCCGCTGTCAATCTCGTACAAGCGGTTGAGTATACTAATGATAGATGTTTTACCAGCACCGGTATGTCCCACCACGGCCATTGTTTTGCCCGCCGGCAGATCGAATGAGATACCTTTCAAAACAGGCACACCTGGCTTGTAGCTGAAATGCACATCGTCAAACTTAACGCCACCTTTCACCGCGACAGGTTTGTAACTGCCGTTCTGTACTAAATGCTCACTGCTATCCAGCACACCCAACACCCGCTCTCCCGCTATCATGCCCATCTGCAATACGTTGAACTTATCTGCCAGCATGCGCAAGGGTCTGAAAAGTAAGTTGAGGTACATGATGAACGCGACTACCACACCCTGCGTCACTTCATAATTCAGCAAGCGTGCAGCACCCCACCACACCAGCAAACCCATTGAAATGGCCAGTATGATCTCGACAACAGGAAAGAAAACTGAATAGGCAAATATAGCTTTGATGTTCGCGTTGCGATGCTCTTTATTGATCTCTTTGAACTTCGCCATCTCTGCCTTTTCAGCTGCAAAAGCCTGTACTATATACATACCGGTGATATGCTCCTGCACAAACGCATTAAGCTGCGCTACCGCATTGCGCACTCGTTGAAACGATTTATTAACGCTCTCCTTGAAGAAGTAGGTAGCGATAATGAGTATAGGAAATGCGGCAAGGCATACCAACGTCAGCTTCCAATCGGTGAACAGCATCATGATGATGATGGCGATGATGGTCAGCACATCTGCTACTATCGAGATGATACCTTCCGAAAAGACATCATTCACGGCTTCGATATCGTTGATGGTACGGGTGGTGAGTGTGCCGATTGCGGTACGGTCGTAAAAAGACACATCCTGGAAGATGATCTTCTTAAACACCGACTTCCGTATGTCGTTCACCACGGTTTGTCCCAGCCAGTTGATCTTGTACATGAACCAAAAGCGCACGAGGGTTTCAACCAATAGCACACCGAGTTGAATCACGCTTATCCATATCAAACCTTCCAGCAAACGGTTGCTGATATACTTATCTACCGACTGCTGTATCAGGTAAGGCCGCACGGGCGACAAGGCCGCCACAACAACAGATAACCCGATAGCAAGGGAAAAGGTTTTCTTGTACGGTCGGGCAAAAGCGAAGATCCTTCGCAGCAGCTGCGTATCGAATATCTTTTTTATGGAATTGTTTGCTGCCAATATCCTAGTCCTGCTCTTCTTTTACACTCATCAGGTAAGCCTTGATGAAATCATCTATCTCGCCGTCCATCACTGGCCCAACGTTTCCTACCTCATAATCGGTGCGGTGGTCCTTGATCATTTTATACGGGTGGAATACGTAAGACCTTATCTGCGAACCCCACTCTATCTTTTTCTTCGAGGAGTTGGCTGCGTTCTTCAGTTCTTCACGTTTGCGCAGCTCCTCTTCATACAGCCGGCTCTTCAACATGGTCAATGCCTTCTCCCGGTTCTCGCCTTGAGTACGCGACTGCTGGCATTCTACAATAATGCCTGTTGGTATGTGTTTCAGTCGTACAGCCGTTTCCACCTTGTTCACGTTCTGTCCACCCTTACCACCCGAGCGGTAAAACTCCCACTCCAGGTCGGCAGGGCTTACTTCTATTTCTATCGAATCATCTACCAGCGGGTACACATATACCGATGCAAAAGAAGTATGCCTGCGCGCATTCGAGTCGAATGGCGATATACGCACCAGCCGGTGCACCCCGCTTTCGGCTTTGAGCAGTCCGTAAGCAAACTCACCATCAAACTCTAGTGTTGCTTGCTTGATACCTGCGCCGTCGCCATATTGCACATCGATCTCAGACACTTTCCAACCTTGCTTTTCGCCATACATCCGGTACATACGCAGCAGCATTTCCGCCCAGTCCTGGCTTTCGGTACCGCCGGCGCCGGAATTGATGACCAGTACACCGGGCATCTCATCCTCAGGCTCGTTTAAAGTAGACTTGAATTCCAGTTCATCGAGCGCCTTAAGCGCATTATCATAGCTAGCCTTTACTTCGTCTTCAGTTGCCTCGCCCTCTTTCCAGAAGTCAAAGAGAACGGCAAAGTCTTCTACAGAACTACCTACCTGTTCGTACAGGTCTATCCAGAATTTATTGATCTTTATCTCTTTCAAAATACCGGTAGCACGGGCATTATCATCCCAAAAACCGGGTGACAGGGTGAGCTGTTTATCGCTCTCCATCTTGGCAATACGGTCTTCTATTCTGAGGAAACGGTGCAGGTGCTGCACGCGGTCACGCATTTCTTTAAGGTTCTCCTGCGTCATA